>CAYLPO010000161.1:0-4689 GCA_964385575.1 uncultured Lachnospiraceae bacterium
CTGATGACATTGTTCAGCTCGTCCGGCGCGGGAAGCATCATGTCGCAGCCGCTGATCAGCGCGACACCGAAGCCCTGCACGGCAATGCCTGCCACCAGTGAGATGATCTTTCCCCACAGCGCCAGCTGCGGGTTCCAGACCAGCATGAACAGATCGACCAGATAGCCGAAGGGCACGCCGACGCACATCGTCAGCAGGCTCTTCAGCGTCACTTTCCTCTGGACAATGATCTGCAGCACCACGCAGATCGCGTGCAGGAGGATGGTGGCGTTGCCCAGGGTGAGCGGAGTGATGTTCGCGACTGCGTCGGGGACCGCTGTGATGGGGGAGACGCCCCAGACCGTGCGCTTCAGCAGCACGAGGCCGATGGCCATGCAGACCAGACCGATGATGTACTGCGCGATGCGGCGCGGCAGCTGTCTGGACGGGGATGCCTGTGTTGATTCGTTCTGAGTCAGTTCTGTCTGTGTCATTTGGTCGTCAATTCTTTCTATCTTACCCGGTCACTCCACCGGAACCCACACTTCGTAATACCCGGTCTGCCCGCCGTCCTCCCGGACGGAAAAGAGCAGATGCCCGTAAGCGCTGCCGCAGACGGACAGCCCTTTTTCCGCGGCGTAATCCATAATATACCGCAGATGCTCCGTCGTAAATGCATCTTTTCCGGTGCTTTTAAAGACCGAGTGCACACAGTTGTGCGGGATCAGGTGTTCGACGGCGTCATGGATGAAGATGGGGATCTCGCGGGAATCTTCCGGATTCAGGGAAAGCCCCCAGGAAACCGTCCCGGATCCTTCGCCGCCGGGAAGGTCGGGCTGGCGGATCTCAAAACACCGGCGGATGAACGGAGAGTACCGAAGCCAGGTCCGTGTCAGACTGATCAGAAAGGGGTCGTCGTCATAGACGAAATCATGGCGGTTGATGTAGTAAAGCGTTTCCGGACTCATGCCCATGTCGCATTTTCCCAGCAATTCCCGGCCGCGGTGCATCTCCGCCAGGTGGTCGCGGTATTTCTCCAGGAGGAGTTCCCGCCGGCGCAGCTGGTCTTCCAGCTCGATCTCTTTTGCAGCCAGCTCCCTGGTGAGACACTCATAATCGCATTCCGAGATCAGGCGCGCGATCTCCTCCATGCTGAAATCAAAATTCTTAAACCACAGGCAGTCGAGGAGAAAATCGATATCCCAGGATTCGTAATAGCGGTAGTTGTTCTTCTCGCCTTTCCGCGGATGCACGACGCCCTTTTTTTCGTAATAGCGCAGCAGATCCGAGGAGATCCCAAGCAGGCGTGAGACATCACCGATCCTGTAATCCAAGTCCGTTCCTCCTTCTGAATGCGTTTTCATCCGCTTCCGATGGTTTTTTGAAGCGGTTCCGGCGTGCTTCCGCATTGACCTTGGAACCGTTCCAATGTTTAATATAGCATAGAACATTTCGATTTGCATCAGGAAAGACGGTGAGCACATGACCTTGTCACAGATCCATTATTTTCTGGCTGTCGCGCGGGAACTGAATTTTTCCCGGGCTGCGGAAACACTTTACGTATCGCAGCCTGCGGTAAGCAAGCAGGTCTCCCTTCTGGAGCAGGAACTGGATGTAAAACTGTTCGAACGGACAAATCAGGGGATCGAGCTGACGGATGCGGGAAGCCGGTTTGCACGGTTTTTCAATGACACGGAGAAGAACTTCCGCGCGCTCCTGGAGCAGGCGCACAGCGAGGATGACGCCATCCACGGGACCGTACGGATCGGCTGTGCCGCGGGGTGGGACATCTCCGCGTTCTTCCCGCGCATCACGGAAGTTTTGGCGGAGAATTATCCGAAGCTGCAGATCAGCATTATCGGCCTGGCGCTGGAGACCATCCAGAAGAGCCTGGAGCGGGGCGAGGCGGATCTGGTGATCACGAACGAATCGCTGCTCCGGGGGCAGGAGAATATCTGCTCCGTCCTGCTGACGCGTCTGCAGGGAATCCTGCTGTTTTCCGCGCAGCACCCGCTGGCGGATGCTCCGGATCTGACACTGGCGGATTTTAAGGACGAGGTATTCTATGTGACCGCTCCGCCGACCATGCGCGAGGCCACGACCGAGCTGCTCTCGGTCTGCGCCGCGGCGGAGTTCTTCCCGAGGATCGAGTTTGTTCCCACGCTTTCGACCGCGCTGATGAACCTTTCGGCGGGGCAGGGCGTCCTTTTGTGCCATGACTGGATGATGGCGCGGAATAACCCGCTGTTCCGCGCGCTGCCGCTGAATGTGGACCGCGCTGTCGGCATTGCCTGGCTGGCCGATAATCACTCTGCGCTGATCCCGCCCGTGGTCCGGGAGCTGCGGAAACTGTTCCGGACGGACGAATCCGAGGTATAACAAATGCGTTATAACCACGAGGTTATACCATCACTAAACCAAAGCCGTATTTGACGGCTTTTTTTTCTGAAGATATTATAAATAAGCATTTATCGGCATTTATCAGGATGCCGCTTCGTGCTATGATAAGTTGTCGGCGGGCGCCGTTCCGCCGGATCAGCAAATAAAAAGGAGATAGATCACCATGCAGACCAAAGACGTTGTCATTCTGGATGCCTGCCGCACCGCAGTGGGCAGTATGGGCGGCGGGCTGAAGCCCCTTTCCGCTTATGATATGGCGGTCGCCGTGCTGAAGGGCTCTCTGGAGCGCTCCGGCATCGCGCCCGAGGAAGTCGATGAGGTCGTGCTCGGCCAGTGCCGGCAGACTTCCGACGAGCCGAACATTGCCCGTATGGCGGCTCTGAAGGCCGGTATCCCGGAGAGCACTCCGGCTTACACCGTGATGCGCCAGTGCGCGTCGGCCATGACCGCCGTGCAGCAGGGCGCCATGAGCATCATGGTCGGTCAGAACGACGTCGTGATGGCAGGCGGTACCGAGTCCATGTCGAACGCCGTGTTCTACGTGCGGAATGCCCGCTGGGGCGTCGGCACCGGCACGACCGAGTTCGTGGACGCGCTGACCGAGGGCCAGTTCCGCTCGCAGCCGCAGGAGATGTACGGTTCTTACAACATGGGTGCGACCGCGCAGAACGTCGCGGACACCATGGGCATCACCCGCGAGGAGCAGGACGCGTTCTCGCTGGAGTCCCAGCACAGAGCCGTCGCGGCCATCGATGCTGGTCTGTTTAAGGATGAGATCATTCCCGTGACCGTGCCGCATGGCCGGAAGAAGCCGCCGATCGTCTTTGACACCGACGAGTTCCCCCGCCGTGACACGAACGCGGAGAAGCTTGCGAAGCTGAAGCCCTGCTTCAACATCAAGAAGGACGAAGAGGGACGCCTGTTCAATGACAGCGCCCTGACCGGTTCCGTGACCGCGGCCAGTTCTTCGGGCAGAAACGACGGCGCATCCGTGCTGCTGCTGGCCTCCGCTGAGAAGGCCGAAGAGCTCGGCATCAAGCCCATGGCGAAGATCATCGGCATGGGTACTGCGGGCTGCGATCCCCGTCTGATGGGTCTGGGCCCGGTCTACGCCGTGCCGAAGGCGCTCGAGGACGCCGGCCTGACGCTGGACGACATCGGCCTGATCGAGCTGAACGAGGCGTTCGCGGCGCAGTCCCTGGGCTGCATCAAGATGCTGGGCCTCGAGGACCGCATGGACATCATCAACGTGAACGGCGGCGCCATCGCGCTGGGTCACCCGGTCGGTTCCTCCGGCTGCCGGATCATCGTTTCGCTGGTGCATGAGATGAAGCGCCGCGGCGTGAAGTACGGTCTGGCGACGCTCTGCATTGCCGGCGGTATGGGTCAGGCGACCGTGGTCGAGCTCTGCGACTGATCCGCAGGCTGAACATGTATATGAAGGGCGTGCCGGGCCCGCCGTAACGGTCCGGCGCCCCTGAGATATAAGACAGTTACTCAAAAACAGGAACTTTTTTAAGGAGGAATTCACTATGGCATACATGCCCAAGAACAAGTGCAACCAGTATCTGGACGACTCCACCATGGTCAAGATCTATGACCTGTCCCAGCCCTGGGGCGTCGACACTCCGCTGTGGCCCTTCCCGGGCGCACGCCAGGATCTGGTCTTCCCCCGCGGACAGTATCTGGGCCGCTTCCACAAGCGCACCATGACCTACACCGGCACTCTGCATGCCGGCACCCATATGGACGCTCCGAACCATGTTCTGCATGAGGAAGAGGTCGACCGCGAGCGCAACGGCTACAACCTGGCCGAGATCCATCTGGAGCGCTGCATCGGTTCCGGTATCGTCGTCGATATGCGTTACCTGAAGGATGAGTTCGAGGAGAAGTGGAACGCCGCTGAAGGCGATCCCGCGAAGATGGACGAGAGCATCTGGCACATCATCATGCCCGAGGAGTTCGAGGCGGCCTGCAAGAAGGACGGCCTTGAGGTCCGCGAGAATGACTGGGTCATCATCAACACCGGTTTCCATCACTACTGGAGACTGAACAACGACAAGTATTATAACTACTATCCGGGTGAGGGCCCTGAGCTGGCCATGTACCTGACCGAGGAGAAGCACATCAAGGGTATCGCCGGTACCTGGGGTGCGACCGATGCGCCGCTGTGGCACATGCCTCTGAAGGAGCAGATGCCCTGGCTGGATAAGGCCTACACGGCCGCGACGGGCAAGGATGCTGCCGAGAAGTTCCCGGACTATGAGCCCTGCCATCGTATCTACATGCAGCACGGCGTCTGCACGATCG
>CAYLPO010000162.1:0-4643 GCA_964385575.1 uncultured Lachnospiraceae bacterium
GGTCATGGAAGGAAAATGTGTGCTCTTTAAGAGTTTCGGCGATGTCGACGCGTTCCCGCTGTGCATCCGCACGCATGATGTCGATGAGTTCGTGAACACGGTCTATCTGCTCTCGGGCTCGTTCGGCGGGATCAATCTCGAGGATATCGCGGCGCCGCGCTGCTTCGAGATCGAGCGGAAGCTGAAAGAAAAGTGTGACATCCCGATCTTCCACGATGATCAGCACGGAACCGCAGTCATCACGCTGGCCGGACTGACGAACGCGCTGAAGGTCGTGGGGAAAAAGATCGATGAGATCCGTGTCGCGATGAACGGTGCGGGTGCTGCCGCGATTGCCATTTGCCGCCTGCTGCTCTCCGCCGGCGTAAAGGACGTCACGCTCTGCGACCGCACCGGTCTGATCTACGAAGGCCGTGAGCAGGGCATGAATCCTATTAAGGCGGAGATGGCCAAGATCACGAACCCCCGGAAGCTGCAGGGCACGCTTGCGGATTCCATGCGCGATGCCGACGTCTTCATCGGCGTGTCCGCGCCGGGCGCCGTGACCGCGGATATGGTGCGCTCCATGGCGAAAGATCCCATCATCTTTGCCTGCGCAAATCCGACGCCCGAGATCTTCCCGGACGAAGCGAAGGCTGCCGGCGCGCGGATCGTCTCGACCGGACGCAGCGATTTCCCGAACCAGATCAACAACGTTCTGGCCTTCCCTGGCATTTTCCGCGGTGCGTTTGACGTGCGCGCACGTGATATTAATGAAGAGATGAAGCTTGCGGCTGCAAAAGCATTGGCCGAACTGGTCCCTGCCGACGAGCTGAACGAAGATTACATCATCCCCGCGGCATTCGACCCGCGCGTGGCTCCGGCGGTCTCAAAGGCCGTAGCGGAGGCCGCGAGGAGGAGCGGAGTGGCACGGCTGTAATCGATCATATTTACAGCCGTACCTCTCCGGGCGCAATTTAATGACATAGGCAGAAATCGCCTCTCCAGTATATTTATCTTGCCCGTATCCGCCCTTAGAATTAATGCATGCATGAATTCGGAGGGCATATCATGGGTATCGATTACGCAGAAATCGGACGACAAATCCGTAAATACCGCCTTGCGCGCGGTCTGACCCAAAGCAAGCTCGCAGAAGCCATCAACATCAGCCCCACGCACATGAGCCACATCGAGACCGCCGGCACAAAACTGTCCTTGCCGGTTCTGCTGGATTTGGCAGACAGACTGGAGGTCTCGCTGAATTCCCTGATCAGCGAACATCCCGCACATGGAAAAGAGGCCCTGATCGAAGAGGCCTCCGGGATCCTGTCGTCCTGTTCAGATGAACAGGCCATGATTATGCTGGATGTGATTAAAACCATGCAGATCTCTTTCCGGAAGCACTACAGCCCCGGAGTATAACCCTCGTTGCCACTCCGCGCCAAATGTCTGCCCGCAGCGCGCCTACTCCTGCTCCGCCATCTCATGCAGTGCCACCACCAGGAGGCTTAGCTCCTCCGTGGTCACGCCCCTTAGCGCCTCATACCGTCTGGCAAAAAGCCCGCTTTCCGCCTCCGGTTTTAACCGGGCGGATTTTTTTGTCTCCATCTTGGTTTCCGCCTCATCCCATTCCTGCAGATCATCCGTAGTCAGGCCGAAGCAGTAAGCCACCGGCCCGTGCTCCTCGATGTAACGTTTCCAGAACGCATAGACCTCTAAAATGTGCTGCATGGGCGTCATGCCCTCCCGGTACAGCTCCCGGATGTCCAGGATCACCGCCCGCTTTTTCAGCGCGTGCCGCAGCAGACCTGCGGTGATCAGACTCTCTCGGCTTTCATTTACTACCGTGACTACCTCGCCGCCTTCGGAAAAATCCTCTAGCTCCCGAGAGATCATCTGAATATAGTCCTTTGCGTCATCGATCGTTTTGATCGTACCCATGCTCGGCCCTTTCCACATTCTGCTGTTATACCCCGGTCTTTCGTGCCTTCAAGGTTCATTATAGACCCAATCACCTGCTTATACAATTAAACGAACGTTATGCGAATTGCCCTCATACCGCGCAGCGCACGAAAAAAGAGCCGCACGCGTATACGTGCGGCTCCCCTGTCATTGTTCTCTTATTCCGGACGCCGGTTCATTCCACTCACTCCGGAAGGTCAAACCCGCTCAGATCCACCAGGCTCCCGAGCGTATTCGTATGCGGCCGCTGCATCTCGTCGATCAGCGCTTTCAACCGCGCAAACTGCTCCGAATCCTGTGTCTGTCGATACAGGTCCGCCGTGTTCCGCGCATCCGTCAGGCCATCGTGCGCCCGCCCGGAAAAATCCAAGCCGGAAAGCTCCAGGGCTTTCGTCAGGGACATCACCTGCGACAGGTAGAACATATCCGAATACACCCGCTGAAAGTCACGCCAGTTGGCAAGTACGGTCTCCGCCTCCGCGGAGAGCGCCACGTCTTTCGCGCGCAGCTCCGTACGGATCTGCTTCAGGTCACTGTCGGACCAGGCATAGACTTCAAACGCAGGATCCGCGCCGGTCTCACCCGGCATGTCCTTCGCCGCACCCGTTCTGCCGGCAGCCGCCTCCCTGACGCACCACGCCGTAAACTCCGCGAATACCTCCGCAAAGCCCGACGCATCCGCCACATCCTCGTCCGTGATCGCGGTCAGCTCCGCGATCTTCGGCGCGATTCTCTCAGCGAACTCCGGCTTCACAAAGCGTTTGAAACTGGCGGTCTCGGCATTTGACTCATCCAGCATGACCGCGCCGATCTCAATGATCTCGCGCCTAAGCTGCCGCGCCTGCCCCCAGTTCCGCTTCGGGATCATGTTCATTTCCAGGTCGATAAAAATTCTTCTCATGATGTCCCGTGTCTGCGGCCGTGATTACTTCCAAAACTCCTCCGCCAGCGCCTCCAGCTGCGCCAGGCTCTGCGCGTTCAGCGCGCCGCGGACGGTCACCGCGTTCTCAGCGAACGTGATACCCTTCGACTTCTCGAACATTCCGCTCATGATGCGCTTCGCCATGGGCGACCAACTGCCGTTCTCGATGAACGCCACGCGCCGGTTCTGGTAATCCCGCTCGGTCAGTCCTTCAATGAAGGTCCGCATGACCGGGAAGATATCCATGGCATAGGTGATCGATGCGAGCACCAGCCGGTCGTAGCGGAACGCATCCTCGATCGCCTCGAACATGTCATCGCGCGCGAGATCGAACAGCGACACGGACGCGCAGCCCTTCGCCTCGAGCAGCTCCGCGAGCTTCTCCGCCGCCTCCTTCGTGTGGCCGTAGACCGAAGCATAGCAGATGGTCACGCCGGAATCCTCCGGCCGGTAGGACGACCAGGTGTCGTACTTCTCCAGATAGTACCCCAGATCCTCGTCCAGCACCGGTCCGTGCAGCGGGCAGATCCGGGCAATGTCCAGCCCCGCCGCCTTCTGCAGCACCGCCTGCACGCTCGCGCCGAACTTGCCCACGATGCCGAAGTAGTACCGCCGCGCCTCGCAAGCCCAGCCTTCTGGATCGTCGTAGTCCTGCGCGCCGAACTTACCGAAGCCGTCCGCCGAAAACAGGGTCTTCTCCTTCGCATCATAGGTCATGATGACCTCGGGCCAGTGCACCATAGGAGCCGCGATGAAACTCAGCGTGTGAGTCCCCAGCTCCAGCGTATCACCCTCGCCCACGGCCAGATTCCGGCCCGCGAAATTCGTCCCGAAGAACTGCTGCATCATCATCTGCGCCATCTTCGAGGACACCACGACTGCCTCCGGGAAATGCTCCATGAACAGCGCAATATTCGCCGAGTGGTCCGGCTCCATGTGCTGCACCACGAGGTAATCCGGCTTCCGTCCGCCCAGCACTTCCTCGATGTTCGCGATCCACTGCGCGCCGAAATTCCGGTCCACGCTGTCCATGACCGCGATCTTCTCATCGAGAATCACGTAGGAGTTATAGGCCATCCCTCCGGGGACCTCGAACTGGCCCTCGAACAGGTCAATGTCGTGGTCGTCCACGCCGACATACTTGATCTCATCCGTAATAAACATGCAGTCTCCTCATAATAACGTACTTAGATAGCCTTCGGGCCTGCCGCCTTGATCTCCGGTGCCATATTCGGGTACTTCTTCTCGAAGTTCTCCGCAAACATCTTCGCGAGCTTGTTCGCCTGCTCGTCATAAGCGGCCTTGTCCTCCCAGGTGTCTCTGGGATTCAGGATCTCCGCCGGCGCGCCGGGGCAGGAGGTGGGAATCTCCACATTAAACCGGTCATCGTGTACATACTCGACCTTCTCGAGCTCGCCGTTTAACGCCGCGGTCACCATCGCACGCGTGTAGCGCAGCTTCATGCGGCTGCCCACACCGTAAGGACCGCCGGTCCAGCCGGTGTTCACGAGATAGACCTTGGTGCCGTACTTCTCGATGCGGTCACCCAGCATCTTCGCGTAGACGCCCGGATCCATGGGCATGAAGGGCTCGCCGAACAGCGTGGAGAACGTGGGTACAGGCTCGGTGATGCCGCGCTCCGTTCCCGCGAGCTTCGAGGTGAAGCCGGTCACAAAGTGGTACATGGCCGCCTCTTCGGTCAATGCCGAGATGGGCGGCAGAACACCGAACGCGTCCGCGGTCAGGAAGATCACGACCTTCGGAATGCCGCCGACGCCGG
>CAYLPO010000163.1:0-4640 GCA_964385575.1 uncultured Lachnospiraceae bacterium
GTAAAGGTCGAGATGACCCCTGAGATGTTCACGGACAATGTCGGCGAGATCACGAAACTGCAGTCCGACCTGGTCGCGGGCCTGAAGTCCATGCTGGGCCTGAAGGCGAAGGTCACGCTCGTGGAGCCGAAGTCCATCGCGCGCTCCGAGGGCAAGGCCGTCCGCGTGATCGATAACCGCAAGATCTGACGTGACCACAGGAAAGGAGCAGATTATGACCATCAAACAGGTATCCGTGTTCCTGGCGAACCGTCCCGGAGCTCTGAACAGCTTTACGAAGGTCCTGACCGAGCACGGCATTGACATGCGCGCGCTGTCGCTGGCGGAGACCAGCGAGTTCGGCATTGCCCGCGTGATCGTAGACGACCCGTATAAGACCGCGAATGTGATCCGCGAAGCCGGATACATTTCGAACCTCACCGACGTCGTCGCGGCGGCCATTCCGGACGTATCCGGCGGTCTGAACAGCGTGCTGAACGTTCTGACGCAGAACGACGTGAACATCCAGTACATGTATGCATTTCTCGGCGGTCCGAAGAGTGACCAGGCATACATGATCTTTAAGGTCGACGAGCCGAAGACCGCTTCCGCCGTGCTGGGGAACGCCGGAATCCGGACCGCGACCCAGGAGGAGCTGAGCAGCTTATAATGGCAGAAAAACAGAAGATCCTCATCGTGGATGATGACAATAATATTGCGGAGCTCATCTCGCTCTATCTCGAGAAAGAGTTCTACGAGACCCGCATCGAGAACGACGGCATCGCCGCCGCCGCGGCCGCCCTTTCCTGGAAGCCGGACCTGATGATCCTGGACCTGATGCTTCCCGGAAAGGACGGTTATCAGGTGTGTCGTGAAGTACGGCAGACTTCGACTTTGCCCATCATCATGCTTTCCGCAAAGACCGAGGTCTTCGACAAAGTCCTGGGACTGGAGCTGGGCGCCGACGACTATATGGTCAAGCCCTTCGACGCGAAAGAACTCGTAGCGCGCGTGAAAGCGCTGCTGCGCAGGTCCAGCATCGTATCCGCTGCCGCCGCCGAGGAAGAACCGGAACCGGACAGCATGACCGTCACGTACCCCGGTCTCTCCGTCAGTCTGGGCAGCTACACCTGCCTGGTGGACGGTGTGACTGTGGAGATGGCCCCGAAAGAGATCGAGCTTTTGTACTGCCTGGCCAGTTCTCCTAACCGCGTGTTCACGCGCGAGCAGCTCTTAAACCGCGTCTGGGGCTATAACTACACCGGAGACGGCCGCACCGTCGACGTGCACATCAAACGGATCCGGGAGAAGCTGGGCGATCATGACCGCTGGGCCATCGCGACCGTCTGGGGGATCGGGTACCGATTCGAGGACAGGACCTGATGGGACGACGACTCACGATAAAATTTCTGCTGGGCTATCTGGCGTTCGGCCTCTTCATCCTGCTGCTGATCACGTTCGTGACTTCCTGGATGATCGGGCGGAATGCCGAGCGCCGGCTCGCGGACCAGCTTTATGAGGAGGCCTATCATCTGGCAAATCTCTGGGAGGACGCGGGCACGGAAGATCATGCGTTTATGCTTCGTGAAGCCGGACATGCCGCTCGCTTTACGGGCGCGGACGTCTGGTTTATTCTGCCGGACGGAACCGTGTCACTCGACTCGAGCGGGCGTTATGAGGGGGCCGTCATCCCGGATTTCGATCCGGCCGCGCGCGGCCGCGGAAATGACAACCTCTACACGGTCGGCTCCTTCTACAGCAGCTATTCCGAAGATGTTATCAGTGTCATTACCCCGGTTGCCAACGCGCATACCATCCACGGATTCGCGGCATTGCACGCGCCGGTCTCGCTGGCGCACGAGTCTGCCGCCGACGCCATGCGTCCCGTCCTGATCACCGGCTTTGTGATCTATATCGCATCGTTCCTCTTCCTGCTGATGCTGCAGTTTATCGTTGTCCGTCCGCTGGCCAGGATCACCCGTGCCGCAGAAGAATTTGCAAAGGGAAACCTGAACTACCGGATCGAGGACATTTCAAAGTACGACGAACTGGGATCCCTGGCCGCGACATTGAATTATATGACAGACGAACTGCATGACATGGAAGAAAGCCAGCGCAAATTCGTCTCGAACATCTCCCATGATTTTCGGTCGCCGCTGACCTCGATCAAAGGTTATATCGAGGCCATCCTCGACGGGACCATCCCGCCGGAACGGCAGCAGCATTATCTGGAGCTGGTACTGAGCGAGACCGAACGGCTGCACGGTATGGCCGAACGTACGCTGAGCCTGCAGCGGGTCGAGGAAAGCGGTGCCATCCTGGATATCACGGAATTTGATATCAATGACATGATCCGCCGCACCGCCGCCTCCTTCGAGAGCGTCTGTGTGCCGCGTGGGATCGTATTGGATATGACGTTCGACGACGAGGAACTGTATGTGCTCGCGGATGCCGGAAAGATCGAGCAGGTCCTGCACAACCTCATTGACAATGCCATCAAATTCACAGATGATGAGACTGATATCTGGATCGAGACCTATGCCAAAGGCGGAAAAGCCTTCGTATCCGTGAAGGATGCGGGCTGCGGGATCAGCGCCGAAGACCAGAAAAAGATCTGGAACCGGTTTTATAAAGGAGACGCCTCCCGCGGGGCTGCGAAGAACAGCACCGGTCTGGGCCTGGCTATCTGCCGCGAAATCATCCACCACCACGGACAGACGATCGACGTGATCAGCACGGAGGGTGTGGGGAGTGAGTTCATCTTTACGTTAAAAGCTGTGGAGCGTGAGTACGAAGACCTGTAACTCGTTCTGCGATACTCCGCATAAGAAGATACATCACCTGCAGTCACAGCACAAAAAGGATATGGTTATGGAAGCGAATATTGAAGTAAAAAAGGAAAATCCTCTTGGAACAGAAAAGATCGGAAAACTGCTGCTGACCTATTCGATTCCCGGCGTCATATCGATGCTGGTGAACTCGATCTATAATATGGTCGACCAGATCTTTATCGGCCAGGGCGTCGGCTACCTCGGAAATGCCGCAACAAACGTGGTCTTTCCGTTCAACCAGATCATGATGGCGCTAAGCGTCATGGTAGCCGCCGGTACCGCGGCAAACGTCGGCCTGAACCTGGGAAGGAAAATGGAAGACGAGGCGAATCACTTCGTGGGCACCGGTTTTTGCCTGGCAGTGATCAACGGCATCGCGGTCCTGATCATTGCCCAGATCCTCATGCCGGTCCTGCTCCGCGTGTTCGGCGCAACCGACTCGGTCATGCCCTATGCGCTTGACTACGGACGCATCGTGCTGATCGGTTTCCCGTTTATCTCCTGCGGCATGTTCATGAATGAGATCATCCGCATGGACGGTTCACCCAGACGTGCGATGATTGCAATGATTTTCGGCGCAATCGTAAACCTGGTCTTCGACCCGCTGTTCATCTTTGTATTCCATTGGGGCGTCAAGGGTGCTGCGCTCGCGACGATTATGGGGCAGATCCTGACCTTCTTCATTCTGATCACGCGCATGTTCCGTCTGAAGACGCTGCAGTTCAATAAGTCGGATTTCCGCCTGCAGCCCAGACGCGTCGCCATTATCTGCAAGATCGGTATCTCCGCATTCTTAACGAACATTGCGTTTCTGTTCGTGACAATTCTGATGAATAATCAGGCCACAAAGTACGGTGCTCTGTCGATCTATGGCCCGGAGATTCCGCTGACCTGCTTCGGCATTGTCATGAAGATCAACAGTCTCATGACGGCTGTAATCATCGGCGTCACACACGCGACACAACCCATCTTCTCCTATAATTACGGAGCCGGAAAGTTCCGCCGCATACGCCAGCTGTTTTTTACGGCCGCCTTCACAGCAATCATTATCGGCGTCATCGGCTGTCTAATCTTCCAGTTTTTCCCGCAGCAGATCATCAAACTCTTAGGTCAAGAGAGCGCGCTTTATAATGAGTTTGCAGTCATGGCTCTGAAAACGATGACCATTCTGGTGTTCGTCATCGGTATTTCCATGCTGGCCGGCGCGTACTTCCAGTCTGTCGGAAAGCCGCTGAAGGCGGTCATTCTTTCGCTGTCCCGTACGGTGCTCTTCAGCATGCCGCTGATGGCGATCCTGCCGATCTTCTTCGGGATCAAGGGTCTGATGTACGCTTTCCCGGGCGGTGATATCCTCTCGATCGCGCTGTCATGCGCGATGATGGCATTTGAGATGCGGGTATTGAAGCGGGAAGAGGAGAAGCAGAAACAGCTTTCCGCATAGGGTGCACGGTCCAGGAAGCAAGATGAAAATCATAAAAAAGAAGGACAGCGTCTGCCTGATATGCTCCCCCCAAGTAGGACACTGAAATATAAAAATCCTACTTGGGGGTATTTCTATGTCCAGAAAAAACAAGATCGATCCAGTACGAAAAGTTGAGATGGTAGAAAAATATCTTATGGGAGAGGCCAGTCTCCGAGAAGCCGCAAAACAGGCAGGCTTATCTATCACAGGAACAAAGGCGTTCCAGAGATGGATCAACATCTATCGAAATGAAGGCCCTGCCGGATTGATGGATCAGAAAAAGAACCGGCATTATACCACCGAAACCAAACTTGCCGCTGTATCTGCGTACCTGAACGGGGAAGGCTCCATGGTCGAGATCATAAGGA
>CAYLPO010000164.1:0-4620 GCA_964385575.1 uncultured Lachnospiraceae bacterium
AGCCAGACACCAAAACTCACGCGCTCGTCGGGATCGTCCGTCGCGATCATGCTCATGGAACTTGTGGAGGCCTCAGTGATGTTCCATGCGAGATGGCTGATCACGAAGCCGATGATAATGATCACCGCCGAAAAGACTTCATTCCGGCCGAAGCGGATAAACGAGATCGTGTAAAAGACCGCGATGACCGGCGGACAGACCAGAAACCAGGAGCGAATCTTGCCCCAGGGAAGATGAAACACCGAAAGGATCGGGCTGATGAAAAAGGAAAGGACCAGATCCAGCACCGCCGTGATCGAGAGTATCATGACCACTACGGCATTCCGGAACATGGCATTGTCCGTCAGGAACGCGGAAAAATAATACAGTTCCACGCACGCTACCAACGTGAACATGAAGCGGACCAGTGCACCCAGAAAATAGTACAGTTTGGAATTCGGGAAACGTTTCGTAATATAGTTTGACATGTTGTGATCTCCGTTCTGTCAGCGGTATCCAGACACCGCCGCAAATGTTAACACAATCACAATGTCAAAGCAATACAACAGGGTTGTTTATTTTTGCGAACACAAGGCTGGGAATCGAGTGAGAAAAACAAAAGGGATCCCGGCGATCTGTCTGAAATGTCAGAAAATGCCGATCACTCCGGCGACATCTTTCAATAAGACGAAGATCATCAGGAGAAACAGCAGAACGACACCCGCCAGCGTCACCACGTACTCTCCCTTTTCGGGCAGTCGCTTCCCGCGGACCAGTTCAACCAGCACCAGAAGGATCCGCCCGCCGTCGAGTCCGGGTATGGGAAGCAGGTTCATCACGCCGATATCCACAGTCAGGATGGCAATGATATTCATGATATTCAGAAAGACATAGTAAGCACCGTCATGCGAAGATTCCTCGACGACATCGCTGACAGCCGAAACGACACCGACCGGACCGGAAAGACTCGTGACAGGGATCTGACCGGTGACCAGATCGCGAAGTGCGGATACGGTATACTTCATCCAGTATACGACTTCATGAGCGGAGTACCGGACGGCCTGAAGCGCGCTCTCCGCCGGTTCGCGCATCATGGATACACTGATGCCCAGATAATACGTGTGTGCTTCTTCATTCCATGCAGGGCGAATGACTGCCTCATGCTGTTCGCCGCCGCGCTCGTAGGTGACCGTCAGCGAATCGGTTCCGTCGTAATCGCCCATGAAAAGCTGAAGATCACGGAAAGTAAAGATCCGCTCGCCGTCGATCCCGGTGATCAGATCACCGGATACCAGTCCGGCTTCCTCAGCAGGATATCCTTCCGTGATGCTGCCGATGCGCGGAAGATCAATACCGGCGGCGGTGATCACAACAAGAGCACAGACAAAGCACAGAAGGAGATTGAACAGCGGGCCCGCAAAAAGAACCCAAAGCCGGACCCAGGGAGACTGCTCTTTCAACAGTCCGTCCATGGGGACTCGGACAGGAAGCGCCCTGTTCCCGTTTTCTCCTGCTGTTCTGAAAGAAGGGTCCGTTTCAGGACTCTCCTCCTGCTCATCCTCATCTTCTGTCTCCGTGTCGATCTCATCAAACACGCAGGCGCCGCCGAACAGGATTGGCCGCAGCGAAAATTCGGTCCCTCCGCGCCGAAACGAGATCAGTTTCGGTCCGAAACCGATCCAGAACTCCGGAACATTAACATGATTTTTTCTGGCGATCAAAAAATGCCCGAATTCATGCACGAACACGATCAGGCCGATAACCAGTATACCGATGATGATGCCGGCGGCGCTCATTTGCCCCCGTTCAGGAAACGATAGGTCTCCTGCTCGGCTTCCAGGATATCCTCCAGCGCAGGCTCATCGATCACGGAATGCGCGTCCATGGCGCGGCAGATGGAGTCCGCGATCTCTGTGTATCCGATCTTTCCGTCCAGGAACGCCGCCACGGCCCACTCATTGGCCGCATTGAACACCGTGGGAAGACTTCCGCCCGTTCTTCCCGCGCGCAGCGCATGCGCCAGTGCCGGGAAATTCACGGTATCCGGAACGTCAAATTCGATCTGCGTCAGTTTTGCAAAGTCCAGACGGTCTCCTGCCAGGAACCGCCTCTCAGGGTAATAAAGCGCATACTGGATGGGAAGTTTCATGTCCGGGGTGCCCAGCTGCGCCAGGACTGCACCGTCCATGAATTCCACCATGGAATGGATGATGCTCTTAGGCTGGATCACGACCTGAATGTCATCGATCCCGACACCGAACAGCCATTTTGCTTCCATGACCTCCAGCCCTTTATTCGCCAGCGTCGACGAGTCGATCGTGATCTTCCGGCCCATGCTCCAGTTCGGATGCTTCAGGGCGTCTTCCGGTCTGACGTTTTTCAGCTCTGCCAGCGTCTTTCCGCGGAACGGGCCGCCCGAACAGGTCAGAAGGATCTTCGCAATGCTGCCGCGGTCCTCGCCGTGCAGCACCTGAAAGATGGCGCTGTGCTCGCTGTCGACCGGCAGAATCCTCACGCCGCACTCTGCGGCCAGCGGCATAATGATGTGGCCCGCAGTCACCAGCGTCTCTTTATTCGCCAGGGCAATGTCTTTTCCGGCGCGGATCGCATGCACGGTCGGAAGGATCCCGATCATGCCGACGATCGCGGTGACCAGGATCTCGCTGTCCGCCTCTTCGGCGACTGCGATCAGGCCTTCCATGCCCGCATAGACCGGAATACCGGTATCCGCCAGGCGCGTTCGCAGGTCCGCCGCGTCCTCCTCACGCCAGAGAGCCGCCAGTTTCGGACGAAACTCGCGGCACTGCGCTTCCAGTTTATCGATGCTCTTCCCGGCTGCCAGAGCGGTCACCTCGATATCGCCGTTTGCACGGACGATCTCCAGCGTCTGCGTTCCAATGCTGCCGGTGGATCCTAAGATCGCGATCTTTTTCATGTCAAATCCTCTGTCAGAGGCTCAGTCAGAGCAGAGTGAACACCACGAGCAGCATGTAGATGACCGGCGATATGAAGATCACAGAGTCGAACCGGTCCATAATGCCGCCGTGGCCGGGAATGAGCGTCCCGTAGTCTTTGATCTCGTAATGGCGTTTGATGGCCGAGGCCGTCAGGTCGCCGAACTGCGAAAGCACGGCGCCCGCAGCGGAAATGATCACACAGACCGCGACCGGATGCGCGAAGATATCCATGCGGCTCCCGAAGATCAGGGAAAAGATCAGGCCGATCACCGCGGAGACGACTACTCCGCCGACCGCGCCCTCGATGGACTTCTTCGGACTGAGAACCGGCGCCAGCTTATGTTTTCCGAGACGCATGCCGACGCAGTACGCTCCGGTATCACACCCCCAGGACGCGATGATCACCAGCCAGATCAGCAGGATGCCGTGCGGCATGCTCCGGATCAGATACATGCAGAACAGCATGACCGGGACATAGAAAAACGAGAAGAACGCGAGTATGAACTGCGTCGCCTTATACTTCGGGAATGTAAGCACATAGATCATAGCCAGCGCGATAAACAGCCCGAAGAAGACAAAAATAACGAATCCCCAAAAGACATTGAACTTCAGCGCCAGCGCATAGATCACCGTGCCGATCACCGCCGCTGCGTACATCGGGGTCTTCTCGATATGTTCCAGCTTATAAAGCTCGTAAAGTCCCACCAGCGACACGAACAGGATCAGCGCCCAGAACACCCAGTTTCCGAGCAGGATGCCCGCCAGAAGGATCGCCACCAGGACGATGCCGCTCAACAGACGTGTTTTAAACATAATAACGCCTCACTTCTTCACGCCGCCGAACCGGCGCTGTCTGCCGCTGTACCAGGCGACCGCCCGCTTCAGTTCGTCCAGGTCGAAATCCGGCCAGTATTTGTCCGTATAATAAAACTCCGTATAAGCCGACTGCCAGAGCAGGAAATTCGAAAGCCGCTGCTCTCCGCCCGTCCGGATCAGAAGGTCCGGATCCGGCATGCCCGCGGTGTCCAGCGCCGCGGAGATCATCGCTTCGTCGATGGCTTCCGGCGCGAGCGTCCCCCCGGCGGCCTCGCCAGCCAGCTTCCTGACAGCCCGGACGATCTCGTCGCGCCCGCCGTAATTTACCGCAATGGTAAAACAAATGCCGGTATTCTCCGCGGTCTTCGCCTCGACGTCCTCAAAGCTCTCACGCAGGTCATCCGGGAAGCGGGTGCGCTCGCCGATGATGCGCACGCGCGCGTTATTCTTCGTCGCGATCTCCATCAGCTTGACCAGATAGAGCCTGAACAGCGCCATCAGCGCTGAGACCTCTTCCTCCGAGCGCTTCCAGTTTTCCGTCGAGAACGCGTAGACCGTCAGATATTCGATGCCCAGATTCGCGCAGTCCTCCACGACCGTCTCCACGATGCGGCTGCCCTCCGCGTGTCCCGCGGTCCTGGGAAGTCCGCGCTCCTGCGCCCAGCGGCCGTTCCCGTCCAGGATTATGGCCACATGGCGCGGAACGGAGGTCTCTGCAGTGATCTCAGGCACTTCCCCGGCCGTCGTTTCGTTCTTATGCTCGCCCAATCTCGTCTCCTTCCCCTGCGCCTCTGCGGCGCGCGGAGTCATTTCATAAAAAAGGAAGAGCTTACACACTTCCTTATAATCTCACGAAAGGGTCTGATGC
>CAYLPO010000165.1:0-4607 GCA_964385575.1 uncultured Lachnospiraceae bacterium
GCATTGTCAAGAGGTGAGTGCTAATTTTTTGGAATTATTTTTCTATAAAAAACGGCCCTCTCGGACCGGCATCTTTTCATTCACCCAGGGCAGCTTCTGCAGACTCCATCTCCCTGAGGAATTTTCGGTTATAAGGTTTCGGGTCATCCGTGAGGCCTACCAGATAATCTATACTTACACGATAATAAACAGCTAATCTGATCAGATAATCTACAGGGATCTGCCGGGTGCCCTTTTCATACCTGCGGTACACCTCTCTCTGACAAATCAGATACTCCGCAATCTCTCCCTGTGTTTTCCCCCGTTCCATCCGGAGTCTTTCAAGCCTTGGAAAGTACACGTTACCCCCCCCCGGTGAAAAAATTCACAATGACCGCGATAACGTTCCGCCAATAGAACCATGTGAGCCTTACCTATTTTACCAAGATTTAATTACAACTCAAGATTATGCAACTATTTAGTTGCTCTTTTATTGCCAATATGCTACCATTTGGTTGTATTGTTAGCGTTTCGGATCCTTCTTCCTTGAAGTATTCCGATCATGATAACCGGAAGTAGCAGGTTGAACCATGATGAAGAATTCTGAAACCGTAGAGATTCCCGCTCCCGAACAGATCGAAAGCGCGGCCGAAAGTCTTTCCATGATTTCTGACCCCAGCAGGCTGAAGATCTTCTGGGCCTTATGTCTGGGTGAGCTGTGTATCGTGGACATTATTAAGCTGACCGGACTCAGCCGTCCTTCCGTCTCCCACCACCTTCGCATTTTAAAAACGTACGGTCTGATCTCCGTACGCCGAAAGGGTCGGGTGATCTACTACCGAAAGAGTTCCAGCGAGAAAGCCGGAGTTCTTTACGGCATGATGCTGGGCGCGCAGGCTTAAACCGCCGTTTTCATTTCCGTATCATGTGGAGTATGCCTTCTGAGGCCTTGGCATTGCCATGCCTCTTTTTATGATTCCGCAACTACAGACTTCTGAAAAAAATGGATTCTCTTTTGATACAATTATGATAGAATGTAAATGGTTTCGTATTGTGAACCGAAATAGCCCTACGGTATGAAAGAAAGGAGAATAACCATGTCGATTTTATCCAGATTTACCCAGATCATCGCTTCGAACGTGAACGCCCTCCTTGATAAGGCCGAAGATCCGGTCAAGATGTGCGACCAGTACATCGCCGAGTCCCAGAAAGACCTGGAGGAAGTGAAGCAGGAGACCGCTGAAGTCATGGCCGAGCAGAAGCGCTGCCAGCGCATGATCGACGAGAACGACGCAGAGATCCAGAAGTACCTTGGTCTCGCGAAGAAGGCTCTGGAAGCGGGCAATGAAGGCGATGCGAAGATCTTCGTTGAGAAGAAGCAGGAGATCGAGGCGAACGGCGCTTCCCTGAAGATCGCCTACGAGGCGGCCGTCGCAAACGCCACAAAGATGCGCCAGCTGTATGACAAGCTGAACGCCGACATCAAGACCCTGAAGGCTCGCCGCGACGCCGTGGACGTGAAGATGTCCGTCGCGAAGACCCAGGAGATCGTGAATAAGTACTCCGCTGCTGCGGACCGCATCGAGGGGAACCTGGGCGCCTTCGCACGCATGGAGGAGAAAGCGGACAAGATGCTGGATGTCGCGGACGCCATGGCCGAGCTCCAGGAAGAGACCGCGGACGACACCGATGCCGAGCTGCTGGCCACGAAGTACGACAAGCCCACCTCGCAGGCCGTCGACGACGAGCTGGCTGCCCTGAAGGCGGAGCTGGGCCTGTAAGGCGAGACATTACAGGATCATTTTTGACATAACTGCGGAGCAGACCGCAGACTGATCCGGGGGAGGCGGCGACCCGCCTCCCTTTCTTAAAAGAAGGAGAACGTTTATGGGCAGAGCAAAGAGCGGCGGCGGTTTTTCCGGCGGAAGCTCAAGCCGGTCCTCTGGGGGATTTTCCGGCGGAAGCCGGTCCTCGGGAGGCAGATCTTACAGTTCGGGTTCCCGGGGATTCACCTCCTCGAGCAGCCGCAGCGTGATCGGAAAATCCGTCAGCAGCAGCCGTTCGCGGGGCTTCACCCCGTCGAGCGGCGGTTCGTTCAGTTCCGGAGGGCGCGTCCCTGTATACCGCACCGGCCGGGCTCCTTCCATGGGGCCCATGTACAGTGCGCGCAGAACACGCCGTTCGACCGGCCCTGTTATCATTAATAATTACGGAGGTATGCCCGTGGCACCTGTACGCAGACGCAGAAGCGGCGCCATGATCGGATGCGGCACGCTGATCGTGCTGGTCATCGTTATTGCCATCATTCTCGCGATCTTTACTGCGATGACTTCAAGTCGTCCGACGGATACCGATCTGAGCTATTCGGCTTCGAGCGAGATCACGCGATCCACCACGGAGCGCACGCGGCTGTCCGGTACCAACTGGTCGAACGACTGCTACACAGATGAGCTTGGCTGGATCTCGAACAGTGCTACTCTGACGAACGGCCTGCGCACGTTCTACGACGAGACCGGCGTCCTGCCCTACCTGTATCTGACGGACAACGTAAATGGGAATACGATGCCGGCCATCTCGGATGTGCAGTCCTTCGCCGAGACCCAGTATGACAAACTCTTTTCGGATGAAGCACATTTCCTGCTGGTCTTCGTCGAATCGACCGATCTGGAGCGCACCGGCGAAAACTTCGTCGCAGGCTATGCAGTGGGACATCAGGCGCGCACCGTCATGGATGACGAGGCCATCGATATTCTCGCGGATTACATCAAGGCCTACTATTATCAGGACGGTCTGAGCGACGAGCAGTATTTCGCGAACGCGTTTTCGGAAGCCGGCACATCCATGATGACCGTCTACCACAGTCCGTGGATCAAGGTCGCCATCATCTTCATCGTGGCAGCAGGCGCTATTGTGGTCCTGCTGATCGCGCGGTCCATCTATCAGAAGAAGGCGCAGCGCGAGAAGGAGAAAGCCGAAGAGACCGAACGTATCCTGAACACGCCGCTCGAGAAGTACGGCGCTTCCGGACAGGATGACCTGGCTGCGAAGTATGACACCTCACGGGCAAACGCCGCAGGCGCGAGTGCCGCGCGGAACGCGGCTGCAAACGTGACCGCAGAGGCACAGACAGCAGCGCGGACCGCGCAGGCAGGAGCAGCGCAGGCGTCTCAGGCAGCGGGCAATGCCGGCCAGGCCATGGACGCAGCTGAACAGGCGGCGCAGCGATACATGAACGCCGGGGCAGGCGCTGCCGCAAACGGTGCGCAGGCGGCTGCTTCCGCCGTGGATGAGGCCGAGGCGTTGGCTGCGAAATACAATGTTTCACAGGCAACAGCCGCAGGCGCAAACGCCGCGACAGCAGCGGCTGACAGCATTGCCGAGAGCGCTGTGGAGGAACTCTCCCAGCAGCAGCCCGATGCCGGCGGCAGCACGCCCGAGGGCTGATCAAAGGATCCGAACGGCCGCTCCGGGCGCGAACAGTCCGGGGCGGCCGGATGTTCACAAGTATTTTACGAAGGAGAAGAAACCATGGGAATTTTATCCAGATTTAAAGACATCATCTCAGCGAACATCAACGACCTGCTGGACAAGGCCGAAGACCCCGAGAAGATCGCCAAGCAGTACATCCTGGACATGTCCGAGGACCTGGCCGAGGTGAAAAAAGAGACTGCCGAGGTCATCGCCGAGGAGAAACGCTGCAGAAAGATCGTTGAGGAGAACGAGGCCGAGATCGCGAAGTATCTGGATCTGGCGAAGCAGGCCCTGGAAGCGGGCAATGAAGGCGACGCGAAGATCTTCCTCCAGAAGAAGCAGCAGATCGAGGCTTCCGGCGAGGGCATGCGCATTGCGTACAAGGCCGCCGCGCAGAACGCGGACAAGATGCGCCAGCTGCACGACAAGCTGACGAACGACATCCAGACGCTGCAGGCACGCCTTGAGTCTATCAAGGCCAAGGTGTCCGTCGCGAAGACCCAGGAGACCGTGAACAAGTACGCCTCCGCCACCGGCAAGTACGACGACGCCATGGACGCCTTCACGAAGATGGAGGAAAAGGCCGACGAGCGTCTGGACAATGCTGTGGCCATGTACGAGCTGAACACCGCGGCGAACTCGCTGGATGAGGCAGAGCGCCTCGAGGCGAAGTACGCGGCCGGCAGTTCGCAGTCGGTGGACGATGAGTTGGAGGCGTTGAAGGCGGCGATGGGGCTGTAAAATACCTCAGGCAACAGGAACGTCTTCGCGCTCCCTGTGCGATATGAAATGCCGCACTACACAAAAACAGCGGGCACCGCTCGAATTCAAAAGGAACCCCCGACGGGGTTCCTTTTTCAGTCTCGCTGAAAAGCATGATTCGGACATCATCTTTTCTCCCGCTGTTTTTGAAGTGCGGCATTTATCGCACATGGTCGCACTCCGAATGTTCCTGCCGCCCGAGGCATTTCGCCGCTGGGGTGCTGAACCGGTGCTTTCCTAACGCTGCAGGACGCCATCCGAAAAACCAGGTATTATCATTTGAACGGAGCTGATGCGCAGAAAGCAGCAGAGGCCGATGCGTAAGCGGAATGCCGCAGACAGCGGGAACATTCGGAGCGCGACCATGCAGTTCTGACGGAACACACCGGAAAGCA
>CAYLPO010000166.1:0-4598 GCA_964385575.1 uncultured Lachnospiraceae bacterium
TCGATTTCGAGGTTGGCGATAAGGTCAGCGTCATCAGCGGCGCCTGGAAGGATACAGTCGGCGAGATCAGCGAGATCAACCAGAATAAGCAGACCGTCACGATCAACGTCGCCATGTTCGGCCGTTCTACGCCCGTGGAACTGAATTTCCTCGAGGTGGAGAAGGTATAAGTTATTGAAAATGTCAGTTACTCCATTCACGCTGCGCGTGAACGGAGCCGTGTCCTAAGGGATCCTCCCATTCGCTTCGCGAGCGGGTCCCCTCTTAGGACATAAGTGGGAGGGTTCTCCCCCCGATTACCACGAAGCGCATCAGCGCGCGCATTTAAGGAGGTGCCATATGGCAAAGAAGATCACAGGCTACATCAAGCTGCAGATTCCTGCGGGACAGGCTACTCCTGCTCCCCCCGTCGGACCTGCGCTGGGCCAGCACGGTGTGAACATCGTGCAGTTCACGAAGGAGTTCAACGCCAGAACTCAGGACCAGCAGGGAATGATCATTCCCGTGGTCATCACCGTTTATGCGGACAGAAGCTTCAGCTTCATCACGAAGACCCCGCCCGCAGCCGTTCTGCTGAAGAAGGCCGCAGGCATCCAGTCCGGCTCGGGTACCCCGAACAAGACGAAGGTCGGTACCATCACGAAGGCACAGTGCGAGGAGATCGCGCAGCTGAAGATGCCTGACCTGAACGCCGCCAACCTGGAGACCGCTACCAGCATGATCATGGGTACGGCCAGGAGCATGGGCCTGACTGTCACGGAGTGAACGGAGGTAGATCGAGATGAAGAGAAGTAAAAACTACAAGGCCGCTATGGCAAACTTCGACCGTACCGTGCAGTACGAGGCCGAGGAAGCCATCAGCATCGTGAAGAAGAACGCATCCGCGAAGTTTGACGAGACCGTCGAGCTTCACATCCGCACCGGCTGCGACGGCCGTCATGCTGACCAGCAGGTCCGCGGCGCTGTCGTTCTGCCGAACGGAACCGGTAAGACCGTCCGCATCCTCGTGTTTGCGAAGGACGCGAAGGCGGAGGAGGCTCAGGCAGCCGGCGCTGATTTCGTCGGCGGCGAGGAGTTCATCCCGAGAATTCAGAAGGAAGGCTGGCTGGATTTCGACGTCGTAATCGCGACCCCCGACATGATGGGCGTGGTCGGACGCCTCGGCCGTGTCCTGGGACCTAAGGGCCTGATGCCGAACCCGAAGACCGGTACCGTCACGATGGACGTCACGAACGCCATCAAGGAGCAGAAGGCTGGTAAGGTCGAGTACAGACTGGATAAGACGAACATCATCCACTGCCCCATCGGTAAGGCTTCCTTTACCGAAGAGCAGCTGAAGGAGAACTTCGACGCGCTGGTGGGCGCCATCGTGAAGGCCCGTCCCGCCGCACTGAAGGGTCAGTTCTTCCGCAGCGTGACGCTGACCAGCACCATGGGCCCCGGCGTCAAGCTGAACCCCGTGAAGATCTCCGGCTGATCTGTGCTTGACAAGTCCGTACGCGGATGATAGTATCACAAACGGTCGCTCCGGTTTCGGAGAGACCCCACATATGTTATAAGCTGCCGAAGACAGCAGGTGTCCCCCGGGACGTAAGGCTCTGCCGCCTGCCGAGGAAGTGACGAAGGAATTCAGATCCCGGTCCTTGCCTGTCTTTGTGCGAGGACCGGTTTTCATTTTGGAAGCTTTCGCCTCCGGCAGTATGAGGCCGGGCGGGCCCATCGCCTGACCGAAAATAATTTAAGGAGGAACTCATATGGCTAAGGTTGAATTAAAACAACCGATCGTTCAGGAGATCAGTGATCTTCTGTCTGACGCCAAGGCAGCCGTTCTGGTGGACTACGCCGGCCTGACGGTGGAGCAGGATACGAGACTTCGTAAGCAGCTCCGCGAGGCGAACGTGACCTACAAGGTCTATAAGAACACCATGATGCGCTTTGCGGTCAAGGATACTCCCTTTGAGAGCCTGACCGAGCTGCTGGAAGGTCCGACAGCGATTGCGGTGTCTTCTGAGGACGCGACCGCGCCCGCCGGCGTTCTTTATAAGTTCGCGAAAGAGGCTTCCGCTCTGGAGCTGAAGGGCGGCGTGGTAGACGGAACTTTCTATGGCAAGGACACCATCGAGGTGATCGCGACCATCCCGAGCCGGGAGGAACTGCTGGCACGCCTGCTGGGCAGCTTCCAGTCGCCGATTACGAACTTCGCCCGCGTGATCAAGCAGATCGCGGAGAAGGATGGCGAGGCCGCACCCGCCGAGGCTGCTGCCGAGGCGTGACCGATCTGAGATCGAACACTATTCATATTCAAATTTGGAGGAATATATCATGGCGAAGTTAACGAAGGAAGAAATCATTGAGGCTATCAAGGAGCTGTCTGTTCTCGAGCTGAACGAGCTGGTGAAGGCCTGTGAGGAAGAGTTTGGTGTTTCCGCTGCTGCTGGCGTGGTCGTGGCTGCTGCCGGTCCTGCCGCTGCTGCTGAGGAAGAGAAGACCGAGTTTGATGTCGAGCTGACCGAGATCGGCCCGAACAAGGTCAAGGTCATCAAGGTCGTGCGTGAGCTGACCGGCCTGGGCCTGAAGGAGGCGAAGGAGGCTGTTGACTCCGCTCCTAAGGTGATCAAGGAAGGCGTTTCCAAGGAAGAGGCCGAGGCTGCGAAGGCCGCTCTGGAGGCCGAGGCTGCTGTCGTTACCCTGAAGTAATGACCGCCTGACCGCCTGAGGATCCGGGCGCTTGGATGTGCCTGCGATCCGGATCAAAAGATCAGAAAAGAGAGTCCCTTGCGGGGCTCTCTTTTTTGTGTCTGCTATACGGTTGGCTCCGGTTCAGCTTCCGTCGTCTGCCGGCTTTCCGCGCTGCTTCTGGTACAGATCCGGATCCACGGCCGGATCCGCCGGCTCTCTGCCGTCGCGCAGCGCCAGCTCCCGAAGCGTCCCGGCGACCACGTCCTGAACCTGTCCCGCCAGCTGCTTCTGCGCTTTTCGGTCCAGCTCGGCGGTCTCGATGGGTGTTCCGAAGACCAGCGTGACTTTCGCTTTCCGGATCCAGGGCATATGCTCCTCAAAGATGGCTTCGGTCCCCGCGATGGTCACCGGGATGATCGGAGCGCCGGGCTTTGTGGCCAGCTTGAAGCTGCCGTCCTTGAACGGGAGCATGGTGTCGCCGGAGGTGCGGTGCCCCTCGGCAAAGATCCACATGGGGATGCCCGCTTCTACCTGCGCGATGCCGGCCTGAATAGTCTTGATCCCTTCGCGGGGGTCTTCGCGGTTCAGGAACAGGCAGCGGATGTTCTTCATCCAACGGCCGACCAGCGGGATCCGCGCGATCTCCTGCTTGGCAATATAGCCGACTTCCCGTTCTGCCAGAGCGTAGGTCAGGAAAATGTCATAATAGCTGCGGTGGTTTGCAATAAAGACGCATCCGCGGTCTTTCGGGATATGGTCCCGCCCGATCACCTCGATCTCCGCGCCGGAAACACGTACCACGGCCCGCAGGAACGCCCGCACAAAGCGGAATGAGAGGCGATGGCATTTCTCAGGGTCCGAGCGGCCGATCAGGCAGAAGATCCCCAGTACGGGAGCGCAGGGAAAAAGTCCGAACAGGAAGATGAGGGCAGTCAGCAGAGATCTCATAACAGGATCCTTTCACCGGGGTGAGGTGTGAAAAGCCCGGGCGGAAAGCCCGGGCCGGTTCATTTGTTATCTGCGATTCATCAGCTCGCGCTTGATGTTGAACAGACGGTCGGACAGGTCGATGTGCGCGCGGTGCGGGTTGATCAGACGTTTGGCCTCATCCCACTGTTTGTCCAGTTCGTCCAGGAAGTGCTGGCGAATCTCCATGACAGACGGCGAGTGATAGATGCACTGGCCGTTGTCGAAGACCTTGATCAGCTGTTCTTCCATGCTGTAGGTCCCGCCGATCAATGTCGTGCGCTTCCAGGTCTCGATAGGGTCAAAGATGGTCAGATCTTTCGAAGTGTCAAACGTCTCGTCCGCCAGGCAGATCAGGTCTGCGACCATCTTATGCGCGGGTTCCTCGTAAATGCGGAACACGGTTTTATTGCCGGGATTGGTGACCTTTTCGGTGTTTTCGGAGAGCTTGATCTTCGGGATGAATCCGCCGACTTCATCGTCCCAGATGGCTGCGAGCTTATAGACACCGCCGAACGACGGGCAGTCCTTCGAAGTGATCAGATTCGTGCCGACGCCCCAGGCGCCGATGGTGGCACCCTGGTTCTTCAGGCTGGTGATCAGGTCCTCGTCCAGGTCGCTGGAAGCGGTGATGACCGCGTCCTGGAATCCGGCTTCGTCGAGCATCACACGCGCGCGCTTAGACAGGTAGGCCAGGTCGCCCGAGTCGAGGCGGATGCCGTAGTGTGTGAGTTCGATGCCGTTCTCGCGGAGCTCGGTGAAGACTTTGATGGCATTCGGAACGCCGGAGCGCAGCGTGTCATAAGTGTCTACGAGCAGCGTGCAGGCATTCGGGTACATGGATGCGTAAGTCCGGAAGGCGGTCAGCTCATCCGGGAAGCTCATGATCCAGCTGTGCGCGTGCGTGCCGCTGACCGGTACATCGAAACACTGTCCGGCCATAACGTTCGACG
>CAYLPO010000167.1:0-3386 GCA_964385575.1 uncultured Lachnospiraceae bacterium
ACGGGGCATCCGGCCGGATCTGGCAGATGGCCGTCAAGCCGGTGAGGTTGATGCCGATGGACCGGTACATGCCGCGCTTTCCGGTATCCTGGTTTTTATAAGGGTCAAAATCCGTTCCCTGATAATGCGCGGACAGCAGGTATTTCACGTCCTCGACCGCGACCTTCCGGTCCGGCACGAGCGCCCAGGGCAGGCGGTCGCTCTCCGGCGTGAACTCCGCATCCGGGCCGTCCCAACGGTGGCTGACCGGTGCCAGATAACGGCCCATGAACCATGCGCGGGGCGTGTTATAGATATGATCCATGTCCGCGTGTGAACCGAAGATATCACGCGGGTTGAAAGCGCCGTTCTGGTTCAGATCCAGGTGGTTCTCCGCGATGAACTCGCGCAGATCCGCAGAACACAGGTGCGCTTTCTGCGCTCTGAACGCATCCTCCAGGTCAAACGCGTCCATCCCGAACTGGTTCGGGTTCATGACCACCATGTCGTCCGGCACGCGCCGCGCCATCCAGTGGTGTCCGCCGATGGTCTCGAGCCACCAGATCTCATTCTCGTCATTGAACGCGATCCCGTTCGACTCATACGTGCCGTACTTCTCCAGCAGCTCCGCCAGACGCAGCACGCCCTCGCGTGCGCTGCGGATATAGGGCAGGACCAGAAGCACGATGTCTTCCTCGCCGATCCCGCCGGGAACATCCTTCTCCTTCCGCGTCTTCGCCTTCTTATACTCCACCAGCGGATCCGCCGCCAGTACGCGCGGGTTCGAGGTGATGGTCTCCGTGGCGGTCATGCCTACGTTCGCGGCATTGATCCCGGTGGCCGCCCAAATGCCGTCCTTCGTGTCCACGCTCGGGCAATAGGTATACCGCAGCGGATCGTCCGGCAGCTCGATCTCCACATGCGAGATCACACTCTTATACTTGCGCGGCTGCTTCTTCGGATCCATGACCGCAAACTTTTTTACATCGAAATGCCCGTCGTCCGTGCGGGCGATCATGGTCGAGCCGTCATTGCTGGCCTTTTTTCCTACTAATACTGTCGTACAGGACATATTGCCCTCCTTCTGTCATTCTCCGGTCAGCCCAGTGCCGCTTCCAGTTTCGCGACTGCCGCGTCGATCCGGCGCAGGCTCTCCTCTTTCCCGAGGACCTCCAGCAGCTCGGTCGCGCCGGCGGGCGTCGTGGGGGTGCCGGACAGCGCAGTCCGCACCGGCCACATGACCTGACCGTTCTTGCAGCCTTTCTCCGCCACATACGCGAGCAGGCGCTCGTACAGCGCATCGTTCGTGTAGTCTTCGTGCTCCGCCAGGACCGGACGGACCTCTCGGAGGATCTCCAGCGCCAGCTCGGGCGTCGTCTTCATCTTCTTATGGCGGTAGAGCTCGATGTCATAGTCCGGCACCTCGCGCAGGAAGTCGATCATGGGGGCAATGTCGGGGAACACCTCGATCCGGCTCTGGACCATGCGCGCCACATGCTCGAAATCGATGGGCAGCGCATTCCCGTCCGCATCGACGAGGGTCTCGCGGATGACCGGGAGCGCACGCTCGCAGAACTTGTCAAAATCCATGACTTTGATATACTCGCCGTTCATCCAGCGCAGTTTTCCGATATCAAAGACCGCCGGGGACTTCGAGATGCGGCGGTAATCAAACGCCTCGACCAGCTCCTCCAGCGAATAGATCTCCCGGTCCTCCTCCGGGCTCCAGCCCAGCAGCGCGACGTAGTTCACGACCGCCTCGGAAACGAAGCCCTGCTCGATCAGGTCCTCGTACGACGAATGGCCGCTGCGCTTGGACAGTTTCTTATGCTCCGCGTCCGTGATCAGCGGGCAATGCACATAGATCGGCGGTTCCCAGCCAAACGCGGCGTAGAGCCGGTTATACTTCGGCGAGGAAGACAAGTACTCGTTTCCGCGGACCACATGGGTGATGCCCATGAGGTGGTCGTCCACGACATTGGCAAAATTATACGTGGGGTAGCCGTCAGACTTGATCAGGATCATGTCGTCGAGCTCGGAATTGTCCACAGTGATCTCGCCGTAGATCTCATCCGTGAACGAAGTCGTGCCCTCGGTCGGGTTATTCTGGCGGATCACGAAAGGTTTTCCCGCCGCCAGGTTCGCCTCGACCTCTTCCTTCGAGAGGTGCAGGCAGTGCTTGTCATAGACCGAAATCTCTTTCCCGCCCTCGATGCGCTTCAGACTCTCCAGACGCTCCTTGTCGCAGAAGCAGTAATAGGCCTCGCCTTTCTCGACGAGCTGCTTCGCGTACTCCATGTAGAGGCCCGACGCCATGCGCTCGGACTGCACGTAAGGACCGCAGCCGCGGTCTTTGTCCGGGCCCTCGTCATGCACGAGCCCGGTCTTTTCCAGCGTGCGGTAAATGATATCCACCGCGCCCTCGACGAGGCGCTCGCGGTCGGTATCCTCGATCCGCAGGATAAAATCACCGCCGTCGTGCTTCGCGATCAGGTACGCGTACAGCGCGGTGCGCAGATTTCCTACATGCATCCGGCCCGTGGGGCTCGGTGCGAAACGGGTTCTGGTCTTCATGTCTTTTAAGTCTCCTTTATGTTCTGTCCGGTCTGTCCGGGCGGTTCTCCGCCTCCCGGGCAATGCCGGCTTCACGCGTTCGCGCTGAAGAAATGCAGCGTGATGATGTACATGTCCAGATCGTCTGCCGCGTCGGCGGGCGGCGAATAGGACAGTGAATTCAGGTTCGCGGCTCCCGGAACGCCGTCCAGATAGCGCCATACGCCGCTGCCCTCGAACAGTGCCGAACAGGCTTCCTCAAAGGCTTCCCGCGTCGCGAACTTGATGGAAAACGTGTACTCCCCGTTCGGGATGTAACGGCCCGCGATCTCCACGAACTTCGCGGGATCCCAGGACTCCATGTACAGATTTTCCCGGACATAATAATTATCCGCGGTCGCAGATGCGGCGGGCAGCGTAAAAACGCCGTCCGGGCGGTGCGTCCGTTCCAGCTCCTCGCTGGTCACTAAAAGATAATTATACACCAGTTCGATGTTTGCGGAAGTATCGTTTCCGCCTTCGGCGGCATCTTCATCTCCTGCGCCTTCACCCCCGGTGCCGTTTTCTCCGCCGACATCAGCGCCGTCCGGTCTCTGAAGCACATTCTGCGGATCTCCCCAGGTCACATCCATGTAGTAAGGTTCGCCGTCGGCCCAGACCAGATTCCAGGCGTGCAGGCCGCCGGTCGCCTCGCCGGTCACGGTCACGCAATCCACGCCCATGCGGTTCAGCAGATACTGCGCCGCCAGCGAATAACCCTTGCTAAGACAGCCGGCTGATCTGTACACCCTGACACCAATGGATTTTCTGATGCTTGATGGTTTCAAAGAGAAAAAAGCGTCGAATCTTTCCGA
>CAYLPO010000167.1:3396-4566 GCA_964385575.1 uncultured Lachnospiraceae bacterium
CGAGACATGATCCAGAAAAACACTGCAGATGTTCTGGCTGTCCTCGGCATTGATATCATAGTCCGTGTTCCGAACGATGTACTCGTACACATAGCGGATCTTCGCGTAATCGTCGGCATCCTCACCGGAAGGCGCTCCGGCCAGGATCTCCTCCACCGCCGCATCGATCAACGGCTGGCGGCGGTCCCGCTCTGCCCGGTCACAGTTATAGGCAAACTGCGCCGCGACCCGCACGACTTCATCGCCGCGCGAGTAGATCATGAGCGAATAGGAGTAATACCAGAACAGGCCCGGATCGTCCATCAGCACATACTGCACGATCTCCTGGATCCGGTCCGTATCCGTGATGGTCAGGTTGATCTCCCCCTCTTCCATATTCCGCAGGCCTGCCAGGAGCAGGTCATAGGTCTCCTGTTCTTCCTCCGTCAACTGATCATAGAAGAACTCGCTCTCCGGGCCGGCGTGCAGATTCTCGCGCAGCGACGCCGCGGGAGCCTCCACGGGGCCGTCCTCACCCTCGGGCAGATCCACGACCTCCGTGTCCAGCGCCTGCATCATGGTGAGCAGACCCAGTTCTTCCTGGCTCAGCTCTCCCTGGCCGTTCGTATCCCAGACCTCCCAGGTCTCGTCCGTGAAAAAGCTCTCCTCCGAAGCGGTTTCATCCACACCGGTCTCGTCAGTGCCTCCGCAGGCGCTGAGGCAGAAACACGCGGCCATGGCAAGGATGGCCGCGAGCATGATTCCTATGAGTCTTCTTTTAGATAACACGTGTTATTTATCCTTTCCGAGGCGTTTGTATGTCCGGAAGGAATACCGAAGCGGCTCCGCGGCTGCCCCGCCTTCCTCCGCAGTGCCGTCTTCTGCCGGCGGCTGCCACGCAAAGACTTCGCTTTCCTCCGCCAGGGTCCACGCCGGATCTTCGTCCAGATTCGGATACCAGGTGTCCGGTTCATCGAAAGCATGGCGCACATAGGTGATCAATGCTTTCTCACAGAACGGCAGCAGCGTCCGGTAAACGGAACCGCCGCCGATGACGAAGACCTCTTCATGCGCCGGGGCATCGGCCGCTTCGGTATCCCGCTCTGCCAGCCACGTCTGCAGCGCCTCCACATCCGGCAGCACCACCAGGCGGGTCTTCTCGTCCACCCGCGTCTCACCGGGTTCCATGCT
>CAYLPO010000168.1:0-4563 GCA_964385575.1 uncultured Lachnospiraceae bacterium
CGAGTTCATGGGCTACAGCCTGGAGTGGGATTCGTGGGCCGATACCCCGTTCCATTTCGTGGAAGAAGGCGAAACGGCAGATATGACCGGTTCGGTTCCGGCCACATATGTCGAGACCGGGATGAACGGCTCTCATTCGTATTACGAGTATCATGAAGATGAGGGTGTATATTACCGCTTCCAGTTTGACCGTCCTCATGTGGATGAGCTTGAACCGTATGATCAGGTCACCACGACGAACATCATTCTTCAGTATGTGACGCACGACTATTTCCAGGGGTCCGAATACCTCCTGGTGGATTCCGTGGGAAGTGGTGACGGCTATTACATCACCGGAGGCAAGTGTATTCCCATTCACTGGAGCCGCAGCAGCCTGGATGAATCCACGGTTTATACCACCACGGACGGAGAACTGCTCGAAATGACTCCGGGTACGACCTATATCTCCTTTGTTCCGAATTACCGTGCCGAGTATACGGTGATCGAATAACCGGAAGGGTATGGCAAAAAAAGAAAAAAAAGATAACAGCTTTTTGGTTCAGGGGTCTATCCTGGCGGCGGCCGGTATTCTGGTCCGCCTGATAGGCCTCTTTTACCGTGTTCCGCTGAATAATATCCTGGGCGATGACGGCGCAGGAATCTATTCATCCGCATATAATATCTATGCGATCCTGCTGCTGCTTTCATCCTCCAGTCTGCCGTTAGCCATTTCAAAGATGATCGCGGAACGTGCCGCACGGAAAGAGTACAGGAATGTGCGTGCTGTGCTGAGGACCTCGCTGATCTTTTCGTTGTTTCTGGGCGCAGTTACGTTCTGTATCATCTTTTTCGGTGCGGATTTCTTCGCCGGCACCATGCTGAATGCTCCGGAGACCGCGTTTGCGCTGCGGCTTCTGGCACCGACGATATTCATCATGGCATTCTTAAGCACGATGCGCGGCTTCTTCCAGGGCTTAGGGACCATGATCCCGACTGCCGTTTCACAGATCATTGAACAGATCTTTAATGCCGTTTTTTCCGTGGCCTGTGCATACGGACTGTTTCGACTGGGCCTGTCGGCTGCCGGAGGCGGAGAGGCGCTGGCAGCGTCCTACGGTGCCGGCGGCGGCACCATCGGGACCGGTGTGGGCGCATTATCCGCACTGGTCGTCTGCATCGTGATCTTTTTCCTGTTCCGGAACCGCTTTATGGGGATGGTTCGCCGTGACCGTAATACGGACACGGAACGATTTGGCCCGCTCCTGAAGATCGTGATTCTAACCGCACTTCCTGTCACGCTCAGCGGTACCGTAACCAATATCAGCACGGTAGTCGATCAGACGTTTTTCGGCCATTATATGGAATTTGCAGGCCAATCCGCTGACTATATGTCCGTGTGGGGAGCTTACTCGAGCATCTATGTGCTTTTGACCACCCTTCCCATCGCGATATCAACTGCCATGGCTATGTCAACGGCGCCTTCGATCGCTGCGGCGAATGCACGCGGAGACCGGGCCGACATGCTGTCAAAGATCGCACTCAGCATCCGGTTTTGTATGATCATTGCCATTCCGTCCACGATCGGTCTGACGTTGCTGGGCGGCCCTGTCGTTAAACTGCTGTTTCCGTACAATGAAGGTTCCGCCGCACGCATGCTTCTCGTGGGATCCGTGGTGGTTGTGTTTGCGTCATTGACCACTATCACCAGCGCGATTTTGCAGGGCATGGGTAAAGTCGTGGTTCCGGTCAAGCATGCGGTCATTGCCCTGATCGCGCATTTCGGTCTGCTGGTCCTGCTTCTGTTCGGCTTTAAGACGGGCATTTACGGCGTGATCTTTGCGATCATATTCTTTAATATCCTGACGACTGCCTTAAATCTGGGGTATATTATGAAAGCCCTCAGTTATCGGCAGGAAGTCCGAAAGACGTTCCTGGTTCCTGCGGTATGTTCGCTGATCATGGGGGCGGTATGTTACGGTGTATATTACGGGACATACAGGCTTTTACACAGAAATATTATTTCGGTTCTTTTGGCGGTCCTTGCAGCCGTGATCCTGTACGCAATTCTGCTTTTGAAGCTTCATGGGATCGACGAAGTCGAACTTCTCGATGCGCCAATGGGGGCCAGGATCGTCCGTGTCGCGAAAAAGTTTCGTCTTTTGTAATACTGTCCAAATCTGCAGGACCCCTGCGCCAGGAGGAACTCCATGAATAAAAAGATTTTGATCATAGGAGGAGGGCCTGCCGGCATGACTGCCGCGATCTTTGCGGCGCGGGCAGGTGCATCGGTCTCGATTCTGGAGCACGGCAATGATGTCGGCCGGAAGATCCTCTCCACAGGCGGCGGAAGGTGCAACCTCACAAATGAACGGATCGGTCAGGATGATCCCTCCTCATTTTATGTTATGTCTGACTCTGCCGATAAAGAGTTTTGCGGGAAGAGCATCCGCCTTTTCGGCCTTTCCCGGACCAAAGAGTTTTTTGCAAGTATCGGACTTGTGACGGTCTCAAAGGACGGTTATCTTTACCCGAGATCACTGAGCGCTGCATCTGTACGTCAGCTGTTGATCGATGGCTGCAGAGCAGAAGATGTTTCTTTCATTACGGATGCCCATGTCTTATCGATTCATCACCTTACTTTAAAAAACGGCGAATTGGTCGATCGAAAGAAGCGTTCGGCATTTCTCTGTAAGACAGTGGATGCAGAGTACACATCCGATGCAGTGATCTTAGCGTGCGGCGGCATCGCTGCGCCGGTTACTGGATCGGATGGTTCCGGACTGAAACTGGCAAAAACGCTGGGTTTGACCGTGCGGGATCCGCTTCCCGCGCTGCTTCCCTTAACAGGAGACCGCCGCCTTTATCGTGCATTGGCGGGACTTCGCATACACGGGAAAGTATCTCTGTTCGCGGATGGAAAATATATGATCTGTGATACTGGAGAACTTCAGTTTACAGAGCAGTTTGTTTCCGGCATTCCGGTCTTTAATGTGAGTGCGGCTGCCGTACGTGCAATGCACGAGGGAAGATCTGTTTCTCTGGTGTTGGATCTGCTTCCGGAATTCCGTGAAAAGGAGCTGATTAAAAAGCTTTTCAGCAGTAATGCGGAAAAGAGGATGCTCCATACCGCACTCAACGGTCTTTTACCGGAGAAAGCTTGTGCGCATTTCTTGAAGCTGTCCGGATTGGCGGATCAGGGCGGAAGTACATTGGCAGAAATCGGAGAGGATGCCCTGCGGCAGCTGATTCGCATTCTGAAAGATTTTGAGATTCCGGTTTCCGATCATCCAGGTCCGGAACGAGCCCAAACCTCCTCCGGCGGTGTGCGGACAAATGCATTGGATCCTGCCACCATGGAAGCGAAAGCGCTCCCCGGATTGTATTTGGCCGGTGAAATGATCGATGTAACCGGGATCTGCGGCGGCTATAATCTGCAGTGGGCGTGGACATCCGGTGCATTGGCCGGAAAGGCGGCGGCAAGATGATTCGATTGACAGATCTTAAGATTCCTGTGGAAGCAGTGTATGATCCCCGGAATGCGGCTGCTCGTATGCTTCGGATCGATGCCGCGGATCTAACTAGTTTCGCAGTGAGAAGACGATCGCTCGACGCGCGGAAAAAAAGCGCCGTCAATTACGTTCTTACCGTGGATTTATCACTGCGTGATGCTTCAGATGAGAAACGTTTGCTGAAAAAACACGGGCGATCCCTGAAACTGTCTGTTCCGGATGAAACTCCTTACACGTTTCCATATGCTTCGGATGCCGGAAAATATCCCAGGCCGGTCATTGTGGGCTTCGGGCCTGCCGGCCTGTTCTGCGCATATGAACTGGCTGCTGCGGGTTTTGCTCCGATCGTAATCGAGCGCGGCGCTCCGGTGGAAGAGCGTGTAAAAGAGATCGATCGTTTCTGGGCGGAAGGCACTCCGGACCCGGACAGCAATGTCTGCTTCGGCGAAGGTGGAGCCGGGGCATTCTCGGACGGGAAGCTGAATACCGGTTCATCCGATCCTTTAAAGCGCTCGACCCATGTACTGGAGACCTTTGTGAAATTCGGCGCGGACGAAGAAATTCTCAGCTGGTATCGACCGCACATCGGAACAGATGCCCTGCGCCCTATCATCAAACACATGCGTGCGGAGATCATCCGGCTGGGCGGCGAGGTGCGCTTTCATACCCGTTTGGACGGGATTGAGGTGTCTTCCGACCTGCATGCCGGCACGGAACCGAAGATCTCCGGAATCCGGGTTACGGATCTGCAGAACGGTCGGATCGAAAAGATCGACTGTTCATCCCTGATTCTGGCGATAGGCCACAGCGCATCCGACACGTACCGGATGCTGTGTCAGACCGGTGTTCCCATGCGCCAGAAACCGTTTGCGGTCGGTTTTCGTGTTCAGCATCCGCAGGAAATGATCGACCGGATCCAGTATGGCAATCAGGCAAAGTATTTGCCGCATGCGGAATATCGCCTGCGTACACAGTTTGAAAACCGCGGGGTTTACAGTTTCTGCATGTGCCCGGGGGGATTCGTGGTGGATTCATCATCGTCACCCGGACTGCTCTGCATCAACGGCATGAGTTA
>CAYLPO010000169.1:0-4557 GCA_964385575.1 uncultured Lachnospiraceae bacterium
GGATGCTATTGTTTATGCATACCGCATACAGGATCACTCGATGGGCTTCCGCATGAAGCTGTTTGACGACCGTCAGTTCTGCAACGGCCACCGCACGGTCACCATGGGCCGCCCGGTCGGATACCTGGTTGACGGAGACCTGTCCGCCGAGCCGAACCTGCAGATGCTCATGGAGGCGCGCGCCGAGGTCGGCGGGAACTTCCTGGCGGGGATCGCGTCGACCGCGGAAGCCCGGGCAGATGTGGGCCATGAGCACGGCAATGCGGCATTGCCCACGGCACAGATCGAAACGCTGGCGCGGAAGCTGGCTTATGCGGTCCGGCATCAGTACCAGCCGCCGAAGAACTTCTATGGGGTCGGCGGCCTGAAGATCTTCCGCGACTTGATCTGGCAGATGCAGGGGCTGATGAAGGAGGATCACCGGTTTTATCGGGAGCACGGGTTTTATGACTTCCCGCAGAAGCGCACCGGCCGGATGCTGGCCATGTATCTGGTGGGCGGCATGATGAACTCGAAGGCGCTGAGTAAAAAGATCGGCGGGAAAATGACGGAGGGCATGCTGCTTCCGTATAAGAAGGTGCTGGAGAAGGCGCGGAAATAAAAGCCAACAGGAGAACTCCGATGAGCAGTATGAAGATCCGAAAATCCACAGTCGAAGATCTGCCGCGTATCCTGGTTATTTACGAGCGCGCACGCCGCTTCATGGCGGAGACCGGGAACCCGAACCAGTGGGGCGCTTCCTGGCCGCCGGAGGACGTGGCCCGTGCGGATATCGAGGCAGGCGAGAGCTATGTCTGCGAGGCAGACGGTAAGGTCGAGGCGGTCTTTTTCTTCCGGGTGGGGGAGGATGTCGAGCCGACATACCGTGTGATCCGTGGCGCCTGGACTGCGGGCGGGCCCTACGGGGTCGTGCACCGCATCGCTGTCTCTGGAGACGTAAAAGGCGCCGGCGCGTTCTGCCTGAACTGGGCGTTCGAACAATGCGGGCACCTGCGGATCGATACCGGCCGGGATAACCGCCCCATGCGCGCGGTGCTGGAACGGCTGGGATTTACGTACTGCGGGATCATTGTTCTGGCGGACGGATGGCCCCGATTGGCTTATGAGAAGACGAAGGACTGCGGGACTCAGTCCGGCAGCCTTCTGGAGTTTCCTTCTCTGCAGGAGGCGGTCGAAACCACCTGCGGCCCGGGGCTGCAGATCGTCCGGGAAACCCGCGTATCCGGCGGAGATATCAATGAAGCCCGCACACTCGAGTTTTCGGACGGCACGCGTGCGTTTCTGAAATCGAATCTGCCCGGACGGCTGCCCATGTTTCGCTGCGAGGCGGCGGGGCTTTCGGCCATTCGCCGGACAGGAGCGATCCGGACGCCTCTGTTGCTGGCGGCAGGAACCGACCGGGAGCGGAACTGCTCGTTTCTTTTGCTGGAACAGCTCGAAGGAGCGCCGCGGATCCGCGATTACTGGGAAGTGTTCGGGCAAGAGCTGGCGGCGATGCACCGCGCGGATGCGTCTGTGCTGGTGCCGGGCGGCCGTTACGGCTTTTATCAGGACAATGTCGTGGGCTCCGGCACGCAGAAGAACACCCCGTATGACAGCTGGGTGGAGTTTTTCCGCGACTGCCGGCTGGCTCCGAAGGCAGACAAAACTGCCGCGTATTTCGACACCGAGGATCGACGGCGCCTGGAGTACCTGATGGATCATCTGGACCGGTGGCTCATCGAGCCGGATCAGCCATCCCTGCTGCACGGGGACCTCTGGGGCGGAAACTTTATGGACGGACCGGACGGGAAGGCCTGGATCATCGATCCGGCGGCTTACGTGGGTCATGCCGAAGCCGACATTGCCATGACGGAGCTGTTCGGCGGCTTCTCCCCGCGCTTTTACGCGGCTTACCGCGAGGCAGGCCTGCTGCAGCCCGGATATGAAGAGCGCAGGGATTTGTATAATCTGTATCATCTGTTAAATCATCTGGATCTGTTCGGGACAGGCTATCTGGCCTCGGTCCTGCATGTGGTTCGGACATATTCCCGATAAATGTGATATAATAAAAGTTACATTTTTACAAATGAAGGGCGTGTCATGAACTTCGAAGAACCACACAGACAGAAAGACCACCTGGAATACCCGGAATTGACGATGTTTCAGATGGTCGAGCGAATGGCCGTGCAGCATCCCGATGAGCCGGCCTATGAATTTTACGGAATGAAGACCTCTTACCGGCGCCTGCTGCAGCGGATCGAACGCGCGGCCAGGGCGCTGGTTGCTGCGCGCATCGGCCGCGGGGATGCCGTGACTATCTGCATGCCGAACACCCCGCAGGCCATCGACTGTTTTTATGCGGTGGACCGGATCGGGGCCATCGCGAACATGGTGCATCCGCTGTCCGCGCAGAACGAGATCACGCATTATCTGAATCTGACCGGAAGCAGGATCATCCTGACGGTCGATCTGTTTTACGAGAAAGTGCGTCGTGCACTGGCGGATGTGGATCATCCGGTCACTATTCTGGTGGCCAGGATGCAGGAGGAACTGCCGGTGCCGCTGGCATTGGCATATACCGTGAAGAAGGGGAAAGATTTCCTGAAGTACCCCACCAGACCGCAGGATCAGCTCTGGTTTACGTTTGTACACAGTGTCAGCAGAGCGGTCCCGCTGCCTGCTTCTGAGTTCGATCCGAAGCGCACGGCGGTCATTCTGTACAGCGGCGGTACGAGCGGGACCCCGAAGGGCATCTGCCTGTCGGACCTGAACTTCAACGCATGTGCACTGCAGGCGGTCGAGGCCATCGGACAGGAGTTCCGCGAAGGATTGAAGATGCTCAGCTGCATGCCCATGTTCCACGGGTTCGGTCTGGGGATCAACATCCATACGGTCCTGATCCACGGCGCCTGCTGTGTGCTGATGCCCACCTTTACGAATAAGTCCTACGCGAAGATGCTGCTGCGGAAGCGGCCGGAGTTCATCGCGGGCGTTCCGACCATCTTTGAGGCGCTGCTGCATCTACCGGAACTCGAGGGGCAGGATCTCAGCTTCCTGCGCGGCATGTTCTGCGGCGGGGATTCGCTCTCGGTGGAATTGAAGAAGAAGATTGACGCGCTCCTGAAAAAGGATCACGCGCGCATCCAGGTGCGCGAAGGTTACGGACTGACCGAGTGCGTGACCGCGAGCTGCCTGACGCCGCGGGATGATTACCGCGAGGGCAGCATCGGCATCCCGTTTCCGGATACGGTCTATAAGATCGTGCGTCCGGGCACCAGCGAGGAGGTTCCGTTCGGCGAGGAAGGAGAGATCATCCTGCGCGGTCCGACCGTGATGCTGGGCTATTATCATGACGAGAAGGAGACCGCAGAGACGCTCAGGACCCTGCCGGACGGACATACCTGGCTCTATACCGGCGATCTGGGCGTCATGGACGAGGACGGCTTCGTCTATTTCCGCCAGCGCATCAAGCGCATGATCATCACGAACGGGTATAATGTCTATCCTTCGCGGATCGAGAACGTGATCGACAGCTGCCCCGAGGTGGCATACAGCTGTGTGATCGGCGTGAAAGACTCCAGAAGGGTACAGCGCGTGAAAGCCTATGTGGTACTCAAAGAAGGCGTCACGGACACCGGGCAGGCACAGGCCCGCATCATGAAGCGCCTGAAGAAGAATGTTGCGGCTTACGCCATTCCGAAGGAGATCGAGTTCCGCGCAGAGCTTCCCCGGACACTGGTCGGGAAGGTGGCTTACCGGCAGATCGAGGAGGAAGCGGAGCGCGAGGAGGCCATGGCGGCGGCGGCCGGCGGTGCGGAGGCAGCGGATGAACAGGGCAATGCCGAGAGGATCGCGAACGAAGATGAGTAAAGCAAAAAGAGAGCTGGAGAGAAAGACAAGGGCGGCACTGTGCGGACTGAGCGGAACCGTGAAGATGGCCGCGCGCGGCGAGCGCCGGGACGGCCGCCGGGTGCAGGCGCCGGGGCTTCAGACCATCATGGCGTATCTGTTCCCGAAACGCACGGATAATGAGGTGTATCTGCACGACAAGATCGATGCGACCGAACTCGTGCGGTATCTGGAGCGGAAGAACGAGGGCCGGACGAAGGAAGAGAAGGTTACCATTTTCCACTGCGCGGTGCTGGCGCTGGCCCGTACCGTGAAGGAGCGGCCGCTGCTGAACCGCTTCATCCAGGGCTATCACATGTATGAGCGGGACGAGATCAGCATCAGCTTCGTCGTGAAGCGGCGGTTCGCCGACGGCGCGGAGGAGTCGCTGATGTTCCTGGTTCCGAAAGACGGGGACAACATTGACAGCGTCAGCCGGAAGATCCGCGGCGAGGTGAAGGAGACCCGGAAGAGCGAGCATTCCACCGGCGGCGTGGACGCGCTGCTGGACAACTTCGCGAAGCTGCCCAGACTCGTGCTGATCCCGGTCGTGGGGCTGATCCGCACGCTGGATTTCTGGGGCGTAAACCCGGAGTTTATCACTGCGGGAGACCCGGATTACAGCACCATTTTAGTCAGCAACCTCGGGAGCATCAAGGCGCCCGCGGTCTATCATCACCTGAATAA
>CAYLPO010000170.1:0-4553 GCA_964385575.1 uncultured Lachnospiraceae bacterium
GGAAAGTTCGACGGCGAAGGGAAACTCGTCTACGCGCCGTCGATACTGAAGCCTGCAGGCCGGTCTCTATGCGCAGTGGATGGCGAAACTGCTGCAGCCGGAAGTGTTTGCAGATCTGGATCTGGTCCAGGAGATTGAAGATTACTATCAGGAATTCTATGGGATCGAGCTGACCGATGAAGATGTCGCTCAGATTCTGATGGTCGACGCGAACGGTTTGTCACTTGAGGCGTTCCGATGAACGACCGCAGGTTACCCTTTCCTCTCTTATTGATATGCAGCCTCCTGTTACTGGGGGGCTGCATTGTCATAGGCATTTCTTTCGGGCGCTACACGATCCCGCCGGGTGATGTCGTGCGCACGCTGCTGCCGTGGTTCTTCCGCGGCGGGGTGGCAGACCCGAACGTGGCAGGCGTGATCTGGGGGATCCGGCTGCCAAGACTGCTCGGGGCGATGGCCGTGGGTGCGGGGCTGGCATTGTCCGGCGCGTCGTACCAGGGGATCTTTCAGAACCCGCTGGTCTCGCCGGATCTGCTGGGCGTCTCGTCGGGCGCCTGCGTGGGTGCGGCGACGGCCATTCTGCTGGGGCTGGGGCGCTTCGCGACGCAGGGATTTGCGTTCGTCGGAGGGATCGCCGCGGTGTCGCTCGCTCTCGCGATCTCGCGCGTGATCCGGAACCGCTCGAACCTGATCCTGATCCTGTCCGGCATCATTATCTCCGGGCTGTTCACGTCGCTCATGGGCATCCTGATCTATATCGCGGATCCTTACAGCGAGCTGCCCTCGATCACTTACTGGCAGCTGGGCAGCTTCCAGAAGGTGCTGCCGCGCACGCTGTATCTGGTGGTTCCGGTGATGGCCGCGGCGATCGTCATCCTGCTGATGCTGCGCTGGAAGATCAATATCATGTCGCTCGGCGAGACCGAAGCGCAGAGCCTGGGGATCTCGGTGCGCCGCGTGCGGATCACCGTGATCATCTGCTCGACGCTTCTGACTTCGTGCGCGGTGTGCATCTCCGGCACGATCGGCTGGGTGGGCCTTGTGATCCCGCATCTCGTGCGGCAGATGGTCGGGCCGGACAACTCGAAGCTGCTGCCACTTGCGCTGGTCGTGGGGGCGGTCTTTATGATCGTGGTCGATACCATTGCCCGCGTGCTCACGAGCGCGGATCTGCCGATCAGCATCCTGACCGGTCTGATCGGGGCGCCGTTTTACTTCCTGCTGCTTCTGCGGCAGCGGACGAAGATCGCGTGAACGGCGCAGGCGAACGAAGGGTGAAAGCACCCGCGGGCAATGCGGGCGTGCGAAAGGTGAAACCATGAACCTGAAAGTGGAAGGGCTTCGCTACCGGTATCCCGGGACGGAGCGGGTCATATTTCATGATGTGGAGCTGGAGATCGCGGGCGGTGAGGTCCTGTCGATCCTGGGAGCAAACGGCGCGGGAAAGTCCACGCTGCTGAACTGCATCTCGGGGCTGTTTGCGCCTGAGGCCGGGCATGTGTCGATCGGCGGGCGCGACATCCGGACCATGTCGAAGCGCGAGCTGGCTGGGCAGATCGCCTATGTGCCGCAGAGCCACGCGCCGGTGTATGATTTCTCGGTGCTGGAGTTTACGGTCATGGGCCGGACACCGTACCTGAGTGCGTTCGCCGCGCCGGGAAAGGAAGATTTCCGGAAGGCGGAGGAGGCCCTCGAACGGATCGGGATCCCGCATCTGAAAGACAAGTATTATACGCGGATCAGCGGCGGCGAGCGCCAGCTGGCCATGATCGCGCGGGCCATCTGCCAGGAGCCGCGTTTCATCTTTCTGGATGAGCCGACCTCACATCTGGACTACGGAAACCAGATCAAGACCGTGCGGCTGGTCCAGGAGCTGGCGGAGCAGGGCTTCGGGCTGATCATGACGACGCACAACCCGGATCAGGTGCTCTACAGCGGCGGCAAGGTGGCATTGCTCGACCGCACGGGCGCGCTGCGCTTCGGGAGTCCGGAGGAGATCCTGGACGAGAAGGTGCTGTCCGATCTGTACCGGGAGCCGGTCAGTGTCTTTTATTCGGAGGAGATGGGGCGGACCGTGTGCCTGTCCGGGAAGCGGAACCGCTGAGAACAAAAGGGAGATCAAAAAAGAAACTAAAAACAGGAGGAACAAGCTATGGCCATGGGACCGAAAATCGTGATGGAAAACTGCACCGGCTGCGGTGCGTGCATGGAGGCGTGCGCGCGGACACAGTTCGGCTCGGAGGATGTGTCGCTGTCCATGATCCGCGTCGCGGAAGTGGACGGGGCGCGGCAGATGACCGCCTGCACGCTCTGCGGCGCGTGTGCGGAAGTTTGTCCGGTGGAGGCGATCCGGCCGGATCCGCGCGGCGTGATCATCGTGGATGAGGACACCTGCATCGGGTGCGGGGCATGTTCAGGGGCGTGCCCGTTCGACCTGATTCGCATGACCGCGGCGGGGAAGGCCAGAAAGTGCATGCGCTGCGCTGCGTGCGTGATGGCCTGCCCGAACGGGGTGTTTCAGCCGCCGGAATAAGGCGGCTGAAGCAGATCTTACATGCTCATGATCTCGATCGGGATCCCGGTGTTATCCGCGATGTAGTAGAGCGTCCGCCCCTCCATCTCGGCCGGACCCACGAGGACCTTCACGCCGCGGGATGTCAGATGCTCCATCAGCGCGTCCAGATCCTCGGCATAAAAGGCCATGTGCTGCGGACCCTGATAGGCCGTGTGGACGTCGGGATCCTTCTGGTAGTCCTGCAGCGGCTTCGTGTGATCGTTCAGGAACAGCTCGATTTGAAAGTCGCCGTTTGCGAGCGTAGCGATCACGGACTGCGGAGGCTCAACATAGCCTTTCGAGACCAGATGGAAGCCCAGCATCTCCTCGTACCAGGCGATGCTCTCGTCGAGATCTGCCACGCTGATCGCGTAGTGCGCGGGGCGGATGTTTAAATTAGCCATATTATTCGTGCTCCTTTCCCAGTAGCTTCTCTGCATTGCCGCCCAGGATGGCGGTCTTTTCTTCGTCAGTCAATGTCGTGCTCAGCAGCTGCTCCACCGACTTTCCCTGATCGTTCCATGGCGAGTCCGTGGCGAACAGGATGCGGTCCGCGCCGTGCTTTCGGACGATCTCCTCGAACAGCTCATTCGAGATCAGGTCGATGTTCCCGCCCGGGAACTTCCGGTCATCCAGGGGGTCCAGCTTTCCGAAGCTCATGGCGGTGTCGAGCCAGACGGGCAGTCCCGCGACGTATTTCAGGCTGTCTTCCCACTCCTTTACGCCGCCCAGGTGCGCCAGGATCAGTCCGGGGAATTCGTATCGGCGGACGATCTCCGCGCACATCCGCGGTGAGCACCACTCGCCCGGCACGCCGATGTCCCAGCCTGCGTGCGTAAGACAGAGGAGACCTGCCTCGCAGCTCTGGTCGATGATCCGCAGGTATCGCAGATCATCCAGCCGTGTCTTCTGATACGCGGGATGGAGTTTGACGCCTTTCACGCCGGCCGCCTTCAGCCGGGCCAGTTCCTTCTTCACCGCGGCGGAACCGATCCCGCCGCCCGAGCCGCCGAGCGTCCCGTTCAGGGCGCCGCTTAAGCCGCCTGCTTCCTCTTCATACGCCGGGTGCATGCAGCCGAACCAGATCAGGCGGTCGGAAGCTGCCTCTGCGGCCCGCTCCGTCCGGGCAATGCTGATGTCGTTCAGCTTCTCCACCTGCCCCACGTTCGTCGCGACCGGGAGCGCCACGGACCGGTCAACGCCGTTCTGGTCCATGGACTTTAAAAGCCCGGCCTCGGTGGCGTCCGTCTGCGCCCGCGTGCCGCCCAGACTCTGCAGGTTCGCGATGACCTTTTCGGCGATCTTCGGCGGGAAGAGGTGTGTGTGAAAATCAATGATGGTGGGTTTCTCTTTCATAGCTTTCCCATTCTACCAACGAATGAAAAAAAGGACAAGAAGCCGCTTGACTTTATCGCTTTATCGCGGTAAAGTAGCAAAGTATTAAAACTTTAGCGCTTTATAACGTTAAAGCAATGAAGGAAGCGCCGCTGCAGAAGAGGAGAGGAAATCATGGCTATCAAACTCACGTTCCTGGTCGCATTTTTCGTGGTGATGATCGCGATCGGCATCCACTGCCGCCGCCACGCCACGGACGTGAACGGTTTCGTCCTGGGCGGACGTTCCGTGGGCCCCTGGCTCACCGCGTTTGCGTTCGGAACGTCGTATTTTTCCGCGGTGGTATTCGTGGGCTACGCGGGCCAGTTCGGCTGGCGCTACGGCATCGCCGCGACCTGGGCCGGCATCGGAAACGCGCTGCTGGGTTCGTTTCTGGCCTGGGCGGTCCTGGGCCGGCGCACGCGCATCATGACGCAGCACCTGGACTCCGCGACTATGCCGCAGTTTTTTGAGAAGCGCTTCGACAGCACGGGGCTGAAGATCGCCGCGTCCGCGATCATCTTCATCTTCCAGATCCCCTACACGGCCAGCCTGTATAACGGACTGTCGCGCCTGTTCGAGATGGCGTTCGGGGTTACGATGTATCTTCTGCCGGTTCGATTTC
>CAYLPO010000171.1:0-4549 GCA_964385575.1 uncultured Lachnospiraceae bacterium
CTTGCTCTGGTGGGTATCATTTTCTTACTGACAGCCCAAAATAGCAAGCGAAAGGGTACCGGGTTCATATTACTCGGGTTTGCTACGCTTATGTACGGAATGGACGCCATGTCAGCCGCTGTTTCGGTATTGCGGGATATTCCGTCCTTTCAGCAGCTGTTTCTTACCTTTACGAATCCCGTTCTTGGGTTAATAGCCGGTGCGGTCCTGACGGCCATTATACAGTCCAGCTCCGCGTCGGTAGGTATTTTACAGGCGCTTGCTTCCACAGGCGCGGTTTCTTACGGTGCAGCGATCCCGATCATTATGGGACAGAATATCGGTACCTGCATCACGGCAATACTTTCTTCGATCGGGACAACCAGAAATGCCAAAAGAGCCGCGCTGGTTCATTTGGCCTTCAACCTCATAGGAGCTTCCGTCTGGCTGACGGTTTTCTGCCTGGTAAAAGCGATACTGGCCCCGACATTCCTTTCGCAGGCTGCCGGTCCGATGGGAATCGCGGTTTTCCATTCGGCATTTAACATTCTTTGTACCTTACTGATGTTTCCGTTCAGTCAGGCCCTTGAACATATGGTCTGCAGGCTCCTTCCTGATGCAAAAGTACCGGAAAGGGCAGAAGAACTGGACGAGCGCCTGCTTACAAGCCCGGCACTGGCTCTGGGCAGGTGCAAACAGGTACTTGACTTTATGGCCGGGACAGCCGTAGCCGCCTTAAAAGACAGTCTCGAAAACGTAGTTCATTATGAGGAAGAAAGAGCGGAAAAAATACGCAGAGCAGAAGATGAAACCGATCATCTGGAAGATGTCATAGGCACCTATCTTCTCAAGCTGACATCCCGGCAGCTGGGTGAGGAGGAAAGTGCCAGGACCACGGAGTATATGAAACTGATCGGGGACTATGAGCGCATTGCCGATCACGCGGTGAACATTCTGGAATCTTCAGAAGAAATGAAGAGTAAGAATGTAACGTTTTCGGAGAATGCCGCCCGTGAATACCATGTGATCTGCCAGGCAGTAAAAGAGATACTGGATCTGTCCTTCCAAGCATTTTCGAAAGATGATTATCATGCGGCGCTGATGACAGAACCCCTGGAGCAGGTGATCGATAAGCTGAAGGAAGATCTGCGGACCCGGCATTTTATCCGGCTTCAAAACAGAGAATGCTCTGTGGCAGCGGGATTTATTTGGTCCGATTTGCTGACCAACCTGGAGCGCGTGTCGGACCACTGTTCCAATATCTCAGGCTGTGTTCTGGATTCGGCAGGCAGGAACATGAACATGCATGAAAATCAGCGCTTCCTTAGAGATTCAAAGGAAGACTATGAGCAGCAGTATAATCTGTATTTGGAGAAGTATTGGTGTTAAGTGGTAAAATCGAAGCGTGCTGCTTTCTATGGGATGCTGTCAAAATCATCCAGAAACTTAGAAGAATTTATAGAAAAGCATCTTGTTACGGTCTTCGCTTCCTTCCGGAAACAGTTCGCTGAACAGTTTTTGGCGCATACAAAGAAACGGTATAAGTGAGATCTTAAAGAAGTAATAAGCGTGTGGGAAGACACTAACAAATTCCAGTTTGCAGAAAGAGGGACGCCTCCCTCCTCCATTTTGAGTACAAATTTGAGTACAGATCGCGGAGGCAGCGCACGGGATTCCTTTCTGTATAAGGGATTCCGCGTGTTATAAGGATCTTCAAATCCCTCCTTCTCCGTTTGGACCTGGATTGTCCGGAAAGTCTTATGTATCAAGGCTTTCCGGACTTTTCTATCCAGCGGAAAATCTAGATTTGAGTACAGATTTTTTTGAGTACAAATGAGTACTTTGAGAACAGATCATGCGAATTACAAGGCATCCTCGAGCTGTTTCAGCAGATCTTCGGACGCAGTCGTCGAATAAACATACGAGTTCAGCGTCGTCTGCAGCTCTCGGTGACCCATCTGTGTCCGAACGAAATCCGGATCGACATTTGCATTCAGCAGATCCGAAGCATAGGTCTTTCGGGTCTTGTGGATGGATCTGCGCGGGATCTTCAGATGATCACAGATGCGATAGAGCTTCATGTTGATCGTGTTCGGTGTCAGGACCGTGAACAGCTGCTGACTGATCTTGCCCTTTCGCATCTGCATCTTTCGGATGTCCTTCACGACACCTTCCACGCGCCGGTCGATCATGATGATACGCTCATCAGCATTGCCCTTCAGACGGTCGTGAATGACGTAGACGGGCGTGGACCACGTGCCGTCGTCGTTTCGCACCTCCTCGCGGCAGAGCGAGCTGTGCACGTCCAGAGTGTGGTTCACGAAGTCGAAGTCCGTGAAGGTCAGCGCCAGGACCTCGCCCACGCGCAGACCGGTCAGGAAGCACAGCGGAATGACGTAGAAGTTTTCGTCCTTCTGCTCCTCCGCCAGGCGGCAGGCCTCCGTGATCACGGCAGCCTTCTCCCGGTCGGTAAACACCTGCGTCGATGCCGGCTTCTTCCGCACCTTCCGAAACGTGTTCTTCCGTATCCGGATCGAGGTATAAGGGTTCTTATCCAGAAGCTCCTTATCGATCAGGAACTGGTAGATCTGGCGGACAATGAGAGCGGCATTATTATAGTCGGTCTGGGTCATGTCATACTTGCGGATGAGGTTATAGGCCCATTCCTCCCAGTCCGGCTTTTTCAGCTTATCGAGCGGCGTGTCCAGAACCTTCTGCGACAGGGGCTCGTTCAGGAAAAAGCGTCGGTAGTCATTCTCGTTCCGCCGGACGGTCCCGGGTCGGTTCACGGTGGCCAGCCGGTACTGAAGCCACTCATCGAAATAATTCCGCAGAGTGACCGCCCTCGGCTTCTTTTTCTTCTTCCGGGAGCGGGCCAGCTGATCCTTTACTTTCGCATATTCATTTTCAAAGTACCAGGCGTACAGCTTTTCGTAGAGACCGGCCTCCGACGTCGCAACGATCTTTTTTCGTTTCTTCGGAGGAGGCAGACTTACATATGAGAACCATCTGGAATCATTTCCCTTCATCTGCCCGACCTTATGAGGGTGGACAGAGAGCAATTTTTTCTTCCAGTTCACAGCAACGATGGCTCGCACGCTGTCATCGTCCATTATACCCTGGCGAATCAGCGTTTCAAGGGCAGAGGAAATCTGGCCGTCACCGTCAAGGTTCGTGACAGCCAGTGAGGACATGATGAAGTTGGCCTGTTCGGTCGGTGTCTTCATTCAATCTCACTTCCTCTGATGATCTGGATCAGATCAGGTTTCCGTTGCGTCCGGCGAGTTCGGCCATGAGGTCCGCTTGGGACAAGGGAGCATGTTCCGGGGTGCCCGGAAAGTTTTTTGTGGTTTGATTCCGCGAGCCCATATTTGGCTCATATATATAATGATTTATATTCGTATGGTTTAGAGTCTGTTTTCTGACCGTACCATGGTCTGAATTCTGCCCTCTTAACGGTCTGTTTTCTGACGGTATCTTTATATACAGCCGGTTTGCCCGTTCCGACTCGCAGCGCACTTTTTCCAATAGGTTCAGGTGGACCGGGTGGTTCAGGGCTGCCTTCACTGCACTGACACTTTTGCCGGTTTTTTTGGCAAGGTTCTTGACCGTGTAGTAGCAGAAGATCCGCCCTTTCTCATCGACCTTCTGGTTCTTCTGCGACAGCCGAGCTCGATCATACAGGATCATGTACAGGATCCGCTCCGTCTGACTTAAGGGAAGCTGCAGCAGGAAGTCCGGAAACTGGTAGTACTGGATCAGCGGTGTGTCCGGGTACAGGTAGGTGTTTCCGGCGGGCGGGGTGTGCTTTGTTTGTGTGTTAGTTAGTGTCATAGTCGTTTCAATTCTTTCGTTTCACCGTAAGTCTTCATTTTGAAGACTTACGGTGAAATGCCATATTTTTGCATATAGGCGGTTCATAGTAATAGTTTAACGAAGCGGATGGACGATGCTTAGGGACTGAGAGTACGGATTTACCCGTACTAATAGTGCGGGTTCACCACGAATCCTCAATTTGAGGATTTGAGGTGATTCTGGTAAGTCTTCAATTTGAGGACTTACCAAAAATCGATATCGAGTTCATCTCTTCCTACATCCCATAGCAATAGTCTATCCAAGCCGAGGGACGGAGTTTAGGGCCAAATTGGTAAGGTTTACTCGTCCATTTTGGTCGAGTTGCCAACAAATTCTCAAAGTGAAAATCTGTGGTTTTCCGTCGTTGAAAATATTTTATAGCGGATAAAAAATATTTTTTAGGACCTGATACATCACATTGATGTGATGTATCACATCACACCACATAATGATAAGGTCCTCGGGTCGCTGATTTTAGGCACTGAGAGTACGAGTTCCTCATACTCTCAGTACGAGCCGCTGCTTGATCGATACACATATTCTTTAAAAAGTTTACCAGCAGCTTTTCATTTCCACAGGGATGCAGGACGACCCTTTTTTCCAGAAAACAGGTCCTTATACGCCCCCCTTTGTTTAATAATTGCTGCATGAAGAACACATGCCAGACAACCTCCTTTCATCCAAAATCTTCGTACTGTTCATAAAAAAACCCTTC
>CAYLPO010000172.1:0-4515 GCA_964385575.1 uncultured Lachnospiraceae bacterium
GGCGATACCGGTGGGTATCGACTTTCGGCTTCGTGCTGCGGTATCTCTGACGGATCCGCATGATACGGTCGGTTACAGGCGATAATTGATACATGGACTATCTCCTTTCCCTGGATTATAGGTGACGCATTTCATGAATGCTGAAATGAAAAAACCCGCCCAAACGGGCGGGTGCTTTTCTTATCCACCATAAGGTGTGAAACAGATATCCAGATCTACGTTTCCCTCGATGCCGGCGACGCTGGCAGTGTCGGAATACTGCAGCATCGTCATCCGGTAAGGGAAGAACGGCTGGGAGTAATACTGTGCAAACCAGAGGTCAATGTCGGAGAGTTCCGCGAGATCAAAGTGCTCGACCGCTCCGCACATATTCGCATAGACCATGGGATGATATCCGGCTTCCGTGACGCGGTCGCAAAATGCGCGTGCGCAGGCCGTAACTTCTTCCATCGTCAGAGCATCCGTTCGCGTATCGACACCGGCCAGCTTTTCCAGATCGAAAACGATCGGATACGTGATCTCATATCCGGAGACCATCTCGATGACTCTGTTCGCTTCCTCAAGCGCCTCATCGACCGTGGTCGCCTGCGAGAAAACATATACGCCCACATCCAGGCCGGCCGCCAGTGCGCCTTCGATGTTCGCAGTGACGTTCGCGTCCTCATTCAGACTGCCGGCATGTCCGTATCCGCGATAGAGTGCGCGTACCATGGCAAAATCGATGCCGTCCGCGGCAACTGCTGCCCAGTCGATCGTGCCCTGATGTTCCGAGACATCAATTCCCAAAACGCTCTGCGTACCGTTCCCGTCGTTATAGCTCCATCGGCCGTCCGTGGTGTCCAGATACTGCCAGTCGTACTCATTATGCGGAATATCGCTGCGGATGGGCGCCGCCATATACCGGTTCGTGTCCTCACTTCGATACAGCAGGCGATCCGAAAACAGGCGCTGCGCCAGTTCATTGCCCGCTCCGACCTCGTCGAAGAAAGTCAGAAGGCTGTCAAGGCCTAAAGTAACGCGCTCGCCCTCGATGCTCTCACTTTGCGTTCGCGTTCCGCTCCAGTTGATCTTTCCGGCAATGGACAATGCCGCCATGGTAATCACGGATCCCAGCACCAGGCCGACCACCAGAACGATCACAAAAAATCTGCGCATTCTCTTCTGGCGGAGCGCCCGAGCTTCCCGCGCCGAGATGCGGTTGCGCTGTGCACGGGCTGCGCGGCGGTCTTCGAACTGCGTTTCCTTTTTCTGCTGTTCAAACTCGGAAAAGATACGCGTCTCCGGATCTGCAGTCCGGTTTGCGGGACGTGTCGGGCGGTCTTTTTTCGCGGGCTGCTCCGCACGGTTCTGCTGTTCCATGTTTTCGTTATCGAAAAGATCAGACATGCTCATCACTCTTTCGCGGAGGTCTCTCACCGGGGAACTGGTAGAAGCGCGTCCGGATCATGGAGTTATAGACCTTCCGTTCCTTCGCGGGCTTCATCCCCAGACATGCCGGTGCATCTTCAAACGATGTTATCTCATATAAAGACCACTTGTCCAGCAAGCGAAAACGCTCACCCAGAGTTTGATAGAGTTTCGGAAGATTCTCAGGTACTTCCAGCCGTTCGCCGTACGGCGGATTTGTGATCACAAAACCGTATGAGCCGCTGTGTGACAGCTGCGCGACATCGCGTTTCTGAAGATGAACCAGATCCGCAACCCCGGCAGCCCGCGCATTTTCCTGCGCTGCGCGGACGACCGCGCCGTCAATATCATACCCCTGAATATCGGTCTTCACGCTTCGGTTGACCAGGTCACGGGCCTCTTCCCGGACCTCTTTCCATTCTGACGGAACGATCAGATCACGCCAGGTCTCCGCAGTAAAACTCCGGTTCATGCCGGGAGCCATGTCGGCCGCTATCATAGCCGCTTCGATAGGAAATGTTCCGCTCCCGCAGAACGGATCGACCAGGATGCGGTCGCCGCGCCAGGGTGTCAGGCTGATCAGGGCCGCCGCCAGCGTCTCCGAGATCGGAGCGCGGCTGGCCAGTTTCCGGTAGCCGCGCTTATGCAGCGGAATGCCGGTCGTATCCAGATACACGGTCACGCGGTCTTTGAAAATATTCACGCGGACCGGATAGTCCGCACCCGTCTCCGGGAAGATCGATCTGCCGTAGTGCGCACCCATGCTGTCTACCATGGCTTTTTTCATGATCGACTGGATGTCCGGAATCGAAAACAAGCGGCTCTTCAGGGAGGTCGCCTTCGTGACCCAGAAGCGCCCGTCGACCGGGATAAATTCGTGCCACGGCAATTCCTTCGTGCGCTCGAACAGTTCGTCAAAGGTCAGCGCCGGAAACTCTCCGACTTTGATCAATACACGTTCAACCGTGCGCAGTCCGATATTCGCGCGGACAATGCCTTCCGCATCCGCCTCAAAGGAGACGCGTCCGTCTTCCACCTGCGTGATCTCATAACCCAGATCCAGGATCTCACGTTTGGCAACCGATTCCAGGCCGAAATGGCAGGGAACCGTTAATTCGAAAAGTCTCATCTTCTGTCTCCGATTCGTTTGATCAGCCATAATATCAATGCAGCAACATACGCTCCGCCGACGATCACCACACACCAGAGCACGGACATGCGTACCGGCTGTTCATGTACCAACAGGAACGGATAGGGCCCGTGCAGGATATACAGCGCATTCAGCGGAATGGTCACCCCGGCGTAAATGGCGGTGGGAAGCACACCGGCCAGCGTCCAGGAAGCAGTCGCCTTCCAGTCGCGTTCAAAAAAGCAGACCGAAATGATCGTCAAAACCGGGCAAAGGAAATGCGTGAAAAGGTACTGCCCCGAAAACAGGAAATAGCGCAGTCCGTCCTCGACCATCGGCGCCAGCACAAATGCCACGACCAGAAAAGTGACCGTAAGCACACAGGCAGACATATATCGAAAAACGCAGATCCAATGGGGCGGCCGCTGTCCTCCGCGGCTTTCCCGCAGCAGACTGACGGTATAAAGCACCGCCGATACCAGCCCCATGAGATTGCTGACATTCGTATAAAAGATATAGCCGCGGATCCCGCTCGAGCGAATCACTGCCGCAGTCCCGATCGCGCCCATCACGATCAGGACCAGGTTCAGCAGGAGCGCCGCACGTTTGCCCGGGCGGTCCGCAGACGGGCTCTTCCAGGAGCTTTGTACTCCCTCCTGCACGGAACTATAAGGTGATCTTGCCATAATAACACCTGTTATCTATCTTTCAGAGGAGCTCAGTTCCTCCGTAACTACTGCTTCGACTGCTTTTTCGGCGTCAATCAGCCTCCGCGATCGCCACCAGCGCTTCATAGACGTCAGGATACTTCTTCTCCAGATTTACGAACTTTCCGTCCCGGTTCAGAAAACAATGTTCCGTCTTCCCAAACGCGACAACTGCGCCGTCCCGCTTCATGGTATAGGTCAGAACGAAACGCAGCGGTTTCAGCCGCTCCACGCCGACCGTGATCTCCAGGATGTCGCCGAAGTCTGTCGGCTTCTTATATTCACAGCTTGCGCTCATGACCGGGGAGTAGACCCCGTCCTCTTCCACTTCACGGTAGCCTTTTCCCAGCTTCTCGAAAAAATCGATGCGCGCCTCCTCCATGAACCGGATATAATTCGAATGGTGGGTGAAGCCCATCTTGTCAGTCTCATAATAATGGATCTTCCGAACGTAAGGTTCCACACTGATCCTCCTTCGGTATATAATAATACAATGTAATATGTACCACAAAAACCGCTGCAGGACCAATTACGATCCTCTTAATAATGTATAAATGATACATTTGCGCAGTCCCGCAGCCGGTATCGCTTAAACCAACACCGAAGGAGACTCACATGGACCTGCAGGAACTGTATCTCTCAAAAAAGGGGACGGTCGATGACGCACTTGGCCTGGTGCAGGACGGCATGATCATCAGCACCACCGGAGAGCTGACCGAACCGGAAGCTTTTCTGAACGCATTCGACCGCATCGTTCCCCGGCTTCACGGCGTGGAATTCATGAAAGGGAAAAAAGGTTCCGGGAAGCAATATCCGTTCATGGCATTGCCCGATCTGGCAGAACACCTGGAGCTGGTCGGCCACCTTTACGACTCCGAATACCGCCGCCTGAACGATCTGGGCGCGGCGACCCACCTTCCCTCGAACCTGCATGACTTTATGATGCGGCGCATGCAGTACCGCGGAGGCGTCGACCTGTTTGTGGGCATGGCCACTCCGCCGGATGAAAGCGGCTGCCTGCACGTTTCGGGCAGCGGCATGTGGGAGGAATGCGCTTACCGGCACGCGAAAAAAGTCGTTCTTGAGATAAACCCGAAACTGCCCTGCTTCCATGACAGTCTGGCCATTCCGCTGGAACGCGTGGACCTGCTCTATGAAGTCGATTACCCGATCACGACGTTTCAGCGCCAGGAGCCCACGGAGACCGACCGGGCCATCGGCGGCCTGCTGGCAGAATTCATCCACGACGGCGACTGCATTCAGCTGGGCAGT
>CAYLPO010000173.1:0-4514 GCA_964385575.1 uncultured Lachnospiraceae bacterium
CCGCCCGATTCCGCATGATGAAGGAGGTGTAGTTCATGGCTAAGTGTGCTATCTGTGAAAGAGGCGCTCATTTCGGTAACGCGGTGAGCCATTCTCATAGAAGAAGTAACAAGATGTGGCGTACCAATGTGAAGTCTGTCCGCGTGAAAGTTCCGGGCGGCTCGAAGAAGATGTACGTCTGCACTTCCTGCCTGAGATCCGGCAGGGTCGAGAGAGCTTGATCGGTTTTCTCGTTGGTTTTATGCGATAAAAGAGACTCTTCGCGGTCCAGGCCGTATTGAGTCTCTTTTCGTTTATGGTGAACGACTATGACCCAATCCAGCATCGAACCAGTCACGATACTGAAAGGTGTAGGAGATAAGACAGCTGCACAGCTCGGGAAGCTGGGGATCCGTACCCTGGAAGATCTGGCAGAGAATTTTCCCAGGACTTATGAGAGCTATGAGACGCCTGTTCCCATTATCTCGCTGCCGGACAGCGGGATCGTGAGCATTCGGGGGATCATTACCTCAAAGCCGTTCAGAAGCTCGAAAAACGGTCGGGTCACGGTCTCCGTATGGGTCGATGACGGCACGGGGAAGATACGGGTCTTTTGGTTTAATAATCCCTGGATCGCAGGCATCCTGCGGCAGGGAAAACCGCTGGTCTTTCGCGGACATGTCACGCGGCGCGAGAATTCACGTTTTCTGTCGCAGCCGAAGATCTGGGATGCCGATGAATACGGAAAGATGTCCGGTACATGGATGCCGGTCTACAGTCTGACCGCGGGTGTCTCAAATGCCATGATGAGAAAAATCACGGCTGCCGCGCTGGATCGTCTTCCTGAACGGCAGGAATATCTCCCGGAGGAGATTTTGTCGCGTTATGATCTGCGTGATCCGGACAGCGCCGTCCGTTCCATGCATTTTCCGCAGGACACCGAAGATCTTGTGACTGCGCGGAAACGGCTGGTTTTTGATGAGTTTTTCCTTTTTATGCTGGCACTGAAGCGGCTGCGGGAGGAGGCGGCTGATGACGGGAGCGCACCCATCCTTTCAGACAGGCCGGAACTTTCGGATGCAGACCGTCTGGCTGCCGCATTGCCCTATGAACTCACCGGTGCTCAAAAAAAGGCCTGGGCGGAGATCCGCGCGGACCTGGCGTCAGGAAAACCCATGAACCGTCTGCTGCAAGGCGATGTGGGGTCCGGCAAGACCGTTGTCGCTGCGTTGGCACTGGCACAGGCGGCAGCCAACGGTTATCAAGGCGCGATGATCGCCCCGACTCTGATCCTTGCAGAGCAGCATTATCAAAATCTGAGGGAAATGTTTGCCGCTGCGGGATTAAATCGAAATATCGTGCTCCTGACCGGTGCCATGAGCCGGTCGGAACGAACTATCGCTCTGGAGCAGATCGCGGACGGCAGTGCGGATATCATCGTGGGCACGCATGCATTAATTCAGGAAGGCGTTGCGTTTTCGTCGCCTGCGCTTGTGATCACCGACGAACAGCATCGGTTCGGAGTGGAGCAGCGCAAGTCTTTCGCGGCAAAGGGCGGCGCTGTGACACCTCACATTCTGGTTATGAGTGCGACTCCCATTCCTCGCACACTGGCCATCATCCTTTACGGGGAACAATCGGTAAGTGTCCTCGATGAAAAACCGCAGGGCCGCCTGCCGATCAAAAATGCCGTCGTGACCGAAGAATATCGTGAGCGGACCTGGAAATTTCTTTCGGATCAGATCGCTTTGGGCAGGCAATGTTATGTGATCTGTCCCATGATCGAGGACAATGATGTGACAGACGCCGCAAGCGCGGTCAGCGAATATGAGATCATCCGCAGAAAGTTCGGGAAGAAAGCACGTACAGGACTGCTTCATGGAAGAATGAAGGACGATGAAAAGGAAGACGTGATGCGCGCGTTTTCCGAAGGTCGACTGGATATCCTGGTCTCGACGACCGTGATCGAGGTCGGTGTGGATGTCCCTAACGCCTCGGTTATGCTGATCGAAAATGCGGAACGTTTCGGCCTGGCGCAGCTTCATCAGCTGCGCGGGCGGATCGGCCGGGGAAAAGAACAGTCTTATTGCATCTTCATGGACGGAAGCGGACGCGAAGAGACGAATGAGCGCCTGAAAATTCTGCTCGAGACAAATGATGGTTTTCGCATTGCCTCGGAGGATCTGAAACTGCGCGGACCGGGAGATCTGTTCGGGATCAGACAGAGCGGTGATCTGGCGTTTCATATCGCGGATCCGTATCTGGATGCGGATACTTTGAAGGCGGCATCAGACGAATGTGCGCGTATAACGGAAGATGATCCCGGTCTGAAGGCCCCTGCGCATACAATGCTGGCCGAAAGATTAAAAACTTATATGCAGGAAAACGGCGACAGATTGCTGCTTTAAACGTATAATAATACCGTTGTCAAAACAGATGCGGCATCATGACACCGCCTGATTGCGGTGAAAAAGGAGGAATACTATGAGCTTACTGGAACAGTGGAGGCAGGCAGCCTATGAGAACCAGACCGACCAGGCCTCTTATGATCGGTTCTGGAATGCATATTTTGTAAAGGAGAAGGCGGTCTATGAACAGATCCTGCCCGCGGAGGAACCTGTGAAGGGGACCGTTGCGGCGCTGGCAGAAAAGTTTGACATGACGATCATGGAGATGACCGGATTCCTGGACGGGATCAATGACAGTCTGACGGTCCCGAACCCGATCGAAGAGATGACGGAGGACACGGAAGTCTCGCTGGAGTTTGATAAAGAGAAGCTGTATTACAATATGGTCGCCTGCAAAGCGGACTGGCTCTATGAGCTTCCGCAGTGGGACGGGCTTTTGACGGAAGATCGCCGCAAAGAACTGTATAAAGAGCAGAAGAATTCCGGCACCGTACGCCGTGAAACAAAAAAGATCGGACGGAACGATCCCTGCCCCTGCGGCAGCGGAAAAAAATATAAGCACTGCTGCGGCAGAGGAAAATGAAGAGTTCATACATCGTATTAATCGTGATCATCGCGATCATCGTTCTGGTTGTGGTGCGAAACCGCGCCGTTGTGAAGAACGAAGAACGCGAAAAACGAACAGGGAAATGGGGCAGACGTTCGGAACGCCCCATTTCTTCTGATAAAATGAAAGACATCGCCGGACTCGACCGCATTCTGACGTATTCGGCTGAGGAAAGCGGAAAGTGTTTTTCCGAATATACTTTTCGGATCGATGACATCACCTGGAATGATCTGGATCTGGATTCGGTCTATGCCTCTTCCGATACCTGTGTTTCCTCTGCGGGTGAGGAATATCTTTACCATGTTTTGCGCACGCCGGCATTGACCGAAGAGAAACTCTCGGGACGCCGCGGACGCATCGCCTTTTTTCGAAATCATCCGGAAACGGCGGTAGAGGACCTGCTGCAATTGTCGGATCTGGGGAAATGCCGAGGATGTTCGTTCGCGGAGACGATTCTGGCACTGGAACAGGCGGATCATGTATCGGTCGCCGGCTCCGTCGTTCAGTTGGCGATCCTGATTCTTACGATTCTGATGATCGTGTTTCAGATCCGTTTCGGACTTGCGGCTTTTGTGATCGTCCTGATCTATAATCTGGTTACTTATTTTCGAAAGCGCGCTGCAGTGGGAGATCCTCTGATCTCGGTCAATTACCTGGTCTGTCTGATCCGTGTGGCCGGCAGAGCGGTAAAATCGCTTCCCGGACACGCCAATGCGGACAGCAGTTCTGCAGAGTTGTTTCAAGACATTCATTCAGATATCCTCGGTTCACTGAACGATCTGAAAGGGATCTCGGGGCTCGGCACACTGGTGACCGCAGGCGGCATGAAAGGTTCGTTTGTGGACGGCTTGCTGGATTATGTGCGCATGGTCACGCATTTGGATCTGATCGCGTTTGAATTACTGCGCTCGCGTGCAGTAAAGAATAAAACAGCCGTTATGCGCCTTCTTTGCGCGCTGGGGGAATGGGAGAGCTGCATTGTTCTGGCCTCCTGGATGGAAAGCCTTCCGGCGTTTGAAAAAGCAGAGTTTTCGGAACGGACCGGGATTCTCCTTGCGGACGCTTCGCATCCGCTGTTGGAAAAAGCGGTCCCGAACAGCCTTTCCGAAGAAACAGGGATCCTGCTGACCGGTTCAAACGCCTCCGGAAAATCCACATTTTTAAAGACTGCCGCTTTGTGTGTTTTGTTTGCACAGACCACAGGCTTTGCGCCGGCAGTACATTATGCGGCACCTTTTATGAGACTGTATACGTCTATGGCGCTGCGCGACAGCATTGTTCGCGGCGAGAGTTATTATATGACAGAGATCCGATCGCTGAAGCGTATTGCGGACGCCGCAGACAGACCGGGACCGCCCGTGATCTGTTTTATTGATGAAGTGCTGCGTGGGACGAATACCGTGGAACGTATCGCGGCTTCAGCCAGTCTTTTGCGGGCGTTGGCGGATCAGGGTGTGCTGGTGTTTCCGCCAAGATGCTCGCGACGGTCCTCCACGGCATGCAGGGCACGCCCTACATCT
>CAYLPO010000174.1:0-699 GCA_964385575.1 uncultured Lachnospiraceae bacterium
GGATCCAGTCCATGCCGATCATTAATCTGGCGGCGCTGCTGCAGCCGTACATCAGCACCGGGAATTGAAGTCCGGAGCCGGCGCGGCGATCGATGTGATCACGGATCTGCTTTGAGCGTCGTTTGCGCGGCTGCTCTTTTCATAAAACTTGTCAAAAACACCGCGGGGCGTGTGCTCCGCGGTGTTTGATTACAGAGGTTTAAAAGGGCCGGCTTTTTGTCATATGACAAACGCCGCAGGCGCCTGGCCCGGTCACGTTACTGACCGGTGTAGCGCTCGTCGCAATACCGGCACCGGTACACTTTCTTTTCCGGGTCGGAGAGATAGAAGACGTGATGAAGGTCCTGCTCCGTCGTGGTGATGCAGCGCGGGTTCTTGCAGCGGATGATATCCGTGATCTCGTCCGGCAGCTGCAGCGCGCGCTTTTCAACGATCTTCTCGTTCACAATGATATTTACGGTGATCGAGTGGTCGATGAAGCCGAGCGCCTTCAGGTCGACTTTGTCGAGCGCACCTTCGATCTTGATGATATCTTTCTTTCCCATCTTTCGGCTGGTGACGTTTTTGATGATGGCCACCTCGGTGTCCAGCTTTTCCAACCCCAGCTTTTCATAGATCAGCATGCTCTGCCTGGCCTTGATGTGGTCGAGCACGATGCCTTCCTTCAGTCCGCTGATGTTCAGCATGGGAAACCTCCTT
>CAYLPO010000174.1:709-4504 GCA_964385575.1 uncultured Lachnospiraceae bacterium
ACGGATGTACTTTCCGTATAATGTCTGCTGGAAGTATCCCGCTCGGGGGTCGTCGTCCACTGCAGTCGAGATCTCGTTTACACGAGGCAAGGGGTGGAGAACCAGCATGTCCGATTTCGCCAGCTGCATCTTTTTCTCATCCAGGATGTAGAAGTCTTTCATGCGGATGTATTCCTGCTCGCTGAAGAAACGCTCGCGCTGAACGCGGGTCATATACAGAATGTCCAGCTCGCTCATGACTTCTTCCAGATCCGAGACTTCACGGAATTCACAGCCGTTTTTCGCCAGGACATCATCGCGGATGTAGCTGGGAACCCGCAGCTCCGGCGGTGAGATCAGCACAAAACGGATGTTCGGGTACCGGACCAGAGACTGGATCAGTGAGTGTACGGTCCGGCCGAATTTGAGGTCGCCGCAAAGGCCTACGGTCATGTCGCGGATCTCGCCTTTCAGCGAGCGGATGGACAGCAGGTCGGTTAATGTCTGTGTGGGGTGCTGGTGACCGCCGTCGCCGGCATTGATCACAGGGACGGAAGACTTTTTCGAAGCGACAAGCGCGGCGCCTTCCTTGGGGTGACGAATGGCGATGATATCCGCGTAGCCGGAGACCACCCGGATCGTGTCGGAGACGCTCTCGCCTTTTGCGGCGGAAGAGGAGGATGCCTCCGAAAAGCCTAAAACGGATCCGCCGAGCGAGAGCATGGCGGATTCGAAACTGAGCCGTGTACGGGTACTGGGCTCGTAGAAGAGCGTGGCCAGTTGCCTGCCTTCACAGCGCTTGGCGAAGGCGGCGGGATGCGCCTGGATATCCTCGGCCAGATCCATCAGCCGGCTTACTTCTTCTACCGAAAAGTCCAGAGAATTCAACAGATGTCTGGGCATGCAGGTCGGGCTCCTTTCTTTCAGATCGAGGGCAATATGAGGCCCGGACATATTATACCCGCGGAGCCTTAGGCCGACAAGGGCACAGAGTCTGTTCTTGTTGAAAAGCCATGAAAAATGTATAGAAAATCGTGAGAAAATCTACGGCGCGCGCTATTGAGCGGGTGTGTTCACTGTGTTAAAATATGTCGGAATATAAATTGGGGAAGAATCCCTCGCGATCAGTTTCCGTGAGACGTTCCCCGTGGAGGGATAGATCGATGGGTTATGTGTATGACGGCGATGAACCGGATGACCTTTTTGAGGACACCGGAGTGATCGATACCGGCGCAGTACGGGATATTCTGAATGAGAGCACCCGGGCTTCGAAACGTTATTATGACGACGGATCCGTTTCCGAGGATCTGTTTGCGCCGAACGGACAGTATTATGACGAACCTGTGAGTGAAAATACCGTGTATGACGGCGGTAGTTCTTTTGACGGCGGTTCTTACGGCGGGACGACTTACGGTGATGAGGCTTACGAAGATTCCGGTTATTACGGAACGGAATGGACCGGGGAGGACGACATGTCGATCGATACACGGAGCAGCAGAAACAAGGCTGTGCGGGGGAGCCGCGCTGCGGTTCGATCGGGCCGTGTGAGCGGTTCGGCTGCCCGTACGGCAAATCGTGCCCGTAATATGAGCGGCCGCGGAGGAAACGGCGCCCGAGGCACCGGCGGCAGCGGAGGAAACGGCCGCGGTGGAAACGGAAACCGCGGAAACGGCCGCCACGGAAAGGGAGGCCGCGGGAAGGCTTCCGGCGGACTCAGCACCGGCTTAAAGAAAAAGATCCTGATCGGCGTCATAGCGGCGGTTGCCGCTTTGGTGGTCGTTTTTATTGCAGGTACGGTTTATTACAGCAAACACTTTCTGCCGGGATCCCATATCGGTTTTGCGGATGTGGGCGGTATGACTGCGGAAGAGGCGCAGCAGGTATTACGGACCGCGGCAGATGATTATCAGATGACCATCATCACGCGCGGAGAAGAAGACGCGGATCTGACCGTGAGCGGAGACGATCTGGGCGTGCAGGTCGATACGAACGTGAACGCTGCCGATCTGCTGGGCAGTCAGAATCATGCGGGATGGTTCCTGCCGGCGAATGAGGCGCGGAATATCGCAGTGGAGAACTTGGCTTCTTTTGATGAAAATCTGTTCAACCGCTGGTATCAGGGTGCCGGATATTTTAATAATACGGATAAAGTCGCGAACGAGGATGTCCCGGTTCATTACGACGAGGAGACGAAGCATTACATTGCCGGCGGCGTGCAGGGCAACCGCCTTGATCTGCAGGCCACCCGTGCTGCGGTAGAGGCTGCTGTGCGCGGACTTCAGGGCACGCTGGATCTGGAGACTGCCGGAGTGTATCAGGATCCGCTCCTTCCGGCTCCGACTGCCGAGATGACGACATTGACGAATACCCTGAACGGCTATCTGGAGACCACGATCACGCTGGATATGGGTGCGGATACGACGGAGGTCATCGACGGCGATGTGATTTCGCAGTACCTGTCCTATGACAGCCAGTATAACGTCACTTATGATGAGGAAGGCCTGAGGCAGTACATCTATGACATGGAAGACCGCTATGACACGATCGGAAGCACCCGCACGTTTACGACGCATTCGGGCAGCCAGATCGAGATCAGCGGGGGCACGTTCGGCTGGGAGATGGACGGAGACGCAACCGTTGCGGCGGTGATGGAGGCTCTGCAGTCCGGTCAGCAGGAAGTGACCATCCCGACGGATACCATCTTCACACAGCAGGGCTGGACGCACAACGGTCCGAACGGGGATATCGGGGATTCTTATCTGGAAATTGATATGTCGGCGCAGACGACGTATTGCTATATTGACGGGGATCTGGTGTGGAGCTCTTCGTGTGTGACCGGCGATGTCAGTAAGCATCGCCAGACACCGAGCGGCGTGTATTTCATCATTAATAAAGAGCGTGAGCACATCATGCGCGGTGAGATCCAGCAGGACGGCACCAGAGAATATGAGACGCTGGCGCACTACTGGATGCGCGTGACCTGGGACGGCGTGGGCTTCCATGACGGTTACTGGAGAGACGCATTCGGCGGTCATATCTATTATACGAACGGTTCGCACGGCTGCATTAACCTGCCTCTGGATAAAGCGGCGTCGCTGTTTGACATCGTTTATGAGAACCTGCCGGTCGTCAGTTACGGCGGCATCTCGCCCAGCCAGCTGGCGATCACCGGCATTGCGATCGGATCCTCTACCGGTGAATTCGTCTGCGAACGCGGCGGAGATATCGTTCTGACGCATGAGACACAGGGCAATGTCCTGGTGCCTTCCGTAAAATGGGTCATCAGCGGTCAGACTTCACCGGAAACGACGATCAGCACATATGACGGACAGCTTCATGTCGGCGCGGACGAACAGGCGAGCCAGATCGTGGCGACCTGCACCTCTGAACAGGATCTGACTACCCAGGCATCGGTGACGGTCACGATCATCGATCATGTCGAGGAAACGGAGCCCGACACCGCGCCGGCGGAAGAGCCTGCATCCGAACCTGCAAGTGAACCTGCGAGCGAGCCTGCCTCTGAGACACCGGCGGAACAGCAGGAAGGAGCCTGACAGCAGGCATACGAGACTGTGAGACATGAAAAAGCGGGACGGCCTTGAACAGGGCAGTCCCGCTTTTCATAATAATGAGAATGAATCATGGCCGGCCGTTTTCCTTTTCGATCGGCGCCCCGTCATACAACTTCGACAGCCTTAACTCCATCGCGTACAGATCGTCCGCGTATTCTTTCAGCTGCGAGGACATCTCTTCCTTATTCTCGCCGTCGTGCTTATAGACCAGCTGGTGCTCCATGCTGGCCCAGAAGTCCATGGC
>CAYLPO010000175.1:0-4392 GCA_964385575.1 uncultured Lachnospiraceae bacterium
GGTTTATACCCCTGTGGGTATATCCATAATATACCCATAGGGGTATATGTTGTAAAGAGGCAAAAAGAGCAGGTGCCCCTGCCTGTTCCGCAAGAGCACCTGCTTCCATTCTGTCACTGTTTCGATTCTGTCACTGCATATTCGCGAACCGTTCGATCGCCTTTGTGAAGTTCTCGATCTCCTCCTCATTGCCCGACGCCGCAGCATCCCGGATACAGTGATTGATATGTCCCTCCAGAACGACCTGCCCGACCTTATTCAGGGCAGATTTCGCAGCGCTGATCTGCGACAGGATATCCTCGCAGGGAATGTCCTCGTCGACCATGCGGTCAATGGCCTTGACCTGCCCCAGGATCTTCGCGAGCCTGCGGTGAAGATTATCGGCATCCATGCATTGTCTCATCGTATGTCCTCCCTGCTCTCACTTCTTCTCCAGGTACCGCGCCCGCAGCTCACCGCGCAGCTCGTCGGTCACGCCCAGGCCTTCCCGCAGGTAGCCCTCGAAACTGCCGTAAAGCTTCTCCGCGGTCTGATAAAACGCCTCCGGATACGCGCGGTCCGCGCCGAACAGATACGCCAGCGCCTGACGCGAATTCGCGGCGACTTCCGGCGGCAGCATGGTCTCGACCGCGGCGCGCTGCGCTGCTTTCTCCTCCGCCGTGGCGTGTTCCCAGGCTTCTTTTGCCCGGTCAGCGATCATAAAGATCTGGTCCGGCTCCTTCGCGCCCTCGGCCATGCCCCGCTGGGCGCCGATGATGATGGCCTCCAGGTCATCCGCCAGGTTCACGTTTGTCTCCAGATAGTCCTGTATGACAAGCTCGCGCGGCACCCCCAGGATCTCCTGCGTGATGAGGGCCGCCATACCGGCGCGGTCCTTGCCCGCGGAGCAATGCCACAGCATGGCTTTTTCGCGCGGCTCCGCCAGGAAGCGCACGAATTTTCGGTAGCCATCCCGCGCGAACTCATCCGAGGCCAGATTCACATAGAGCCCGGCCATGAACTTCTGCGCGCCGGAAGGATCCATGGCCAGCTTCTTCATCAGGCTGCGGTCGGATTCTTCCTCACGCGAGATGCCCTCCTCGGGTTTTCCGAGGACCGGCACCCAGACATTTCGGGCACCGGGGATCTCCGGGTCGGGTTTCGTTTCCAGCTCCCCGTCCGTCCGGAAATCCACGACCAGCTCGACCAGGGACTCCAGCCGGGCGAGATCCGCCGTGCTCGCGCCGTTCAGCATGCCGCTTCGAATGAGCATGCCGGGGCGGATCACACGCCCGTCCGCGGCGGGCATCCCGCCGAGGTCGCGGGTGTTGTTCAGTTTCTCGAAATCGATCCTGCGGCTCAGTTTCTCGTTCATGCTCTCACCTTTTTATTGCCCGGGAGCAATCAAATTGCCCGGAACCGGTCACGGATTCTCCGCCTTCTTCCCCAGATCCGCGAGGATCCCCTCGAACTCTGCGTAATACTTCTCCTTCGACTCATGTCCCGCCAGATGGATGGGCATGTTCTCGAGGCCGTGCAGCACGGTCGGGATCCAGCGGTAGGGAATGCTGATGATCATGGTGTCGTCCGAGTACAGCTGGCGGCCGTGCGGGCCGTGGATCAGGCGCGGCACGACGAAGTTCACCTCTTGCTTATTATACGGATACGCCAGGAACCACGAACAGCCCATGACGCCGGAGCTCACGGACTTATAGAGCTCGCCGGTCGAGTAGGTCATGGCGCGCATGACGATCTCTGCCTTGTCCGGGGTCGCGGTCACGACCAGAACGTCCGGCTCGTAGGGCATCTTCGACAGCGGCGCAAACGACACGTAGTTGCAGGTGCCGCGGCGCAGTTTCTCCACATAGTGATAGTAATTATGGTTGCAGCGGTGATCCTCGAAGACGCCGAGTTCCTTCCCGATGTGCCCGCTCTCCGCGAAGCCGCCGAAATCCTGCATGCCCAGGATGACCTTGCCCACGCAGGTCTCCGTGTTCTCGTCCGAGAAGTAGAACGCGCGGTTCTCCTTCTGCGACAGCCGCATGATCTCGCAGATGGACGCCTTCACGTCCTGCTCGAGCGGCGGCACATCCTCCGGACGGAAGAAGCCGTAGCGGATGCCGATGGGCTCCTCATCCAGGCCGACTTTCTCAAAAACGGAATAATCATATCTCAGTTCGCTCATCACAGATCTCCCTTCTCTGCGTGATCCCTCTCACGCGGCATTCATGCCGCATGTCCCGGGCAATGTCGTCATCGTTCCGTCATGTTCATCACCGCGAAGAACGCGTCACGCACCGCGGACGTGATATTGCCCGCACGGGTCGCGCAGTCGCCGATCACCTAGGTCTCCGGAACGTTATCCTTCAGCTCATCTACGATGGCCTGTCTGGGCCGCACGCCCATGGACAGGACAATGTTATCCGCCGGGATCGTCTGCAGCGTGCCGTCGGCGTGCTTCACGACCAGGCCCTCATCATTCACCTCATGCGCCGCGACGCCGGTGATATCCTTCACGCCGGACTGCGCCTGCATAATGCGGATGGTGCCGGTGATCATGTTCGAGGCCTGCTTCTTCGCGTCGATCTGCGGGATCGTGAGCATGTCGACCAGCGTCACGTCGTGGCCTTCCTGCGCCAGCGCGACTGCGGTCTCGGTGCCGGTCAGGCCTGCGCCCACGCACACCACGCGGTGGCCGACCTGCTTCAGCCCCAGGTCGACTTCGGTGGCCAGGCAGACATTATCACGGTCGAAACCGGGCACCGGCGGCACGAACGGATCCGAACCCACGGCGATGATCACCGCGTCCGGCTTCTCCGCCTCGACATATTCCTTCGTCACGATCGTGTTCAGGCGCACCTCGATGCGCGGGTCCTTCTCGCACATGTGGATGGACCAGTCGCGGTACCGGGCAATGTCCGTCTTCAGCGAGCACGCGGCCGCCTCGATCAGGGTGCCGCCCAGATGGTCGGTCCGCTCGCAGAGGATGGGCTGATGGCCGGCTTCCGCCAGGCGTCTCGCGGCCTCCATACCGCCGCAGCCGCCGCCCACGACCAGCACTTTCTTCGGTACCGCCGCCTTCGGCAGAGTCTTAAACTCCAGGTTCCGGCCTGCGACCGGGTTCACCGAGCAGCGCAGCGGCTTTGGACAGCCGTGCGGGTCGTCGCCGGTGCAGATCACGCAGCGGATGCAGGGGCGGATCTCGTCCGCGCGGCCCGCCTTCGCCTTATTCACGAGGTCGGGGTCCGCCACGAACGCGCGGATCATGGCGACCATGTCGGCCTTGCCCTCTGCGAGCGCCTCCTCGGCCAGGTCCAGGTCGAACGAGCCGACCGTCGTGACCGGGATATTCATATGTTTCTTAAACTCTGCCGCGAAGCGGACGTTCGTCGCCTTCGGGATGTAGGCGGGCTGGATCTGATAGCGGATGGTGCCGATGTCATACAGGCTGCCCGCCGAAACGTGGATCATGTCGATCTGATCCTCGATCTCCTTCGCGAACTGAATGGCCTCCTCCACGTGGACGCCGGGGTCCGTCAGCTCGTCGCCCGAGATGCGGTACTCGATGGCCATGTCGGGGCCGATCGCCTCGCGCACCGCGGCCAGCAGCTCCTTCGCGAACCGGCAGCGGTTCTCGAAATTCTGCGCGCCGTACTCGTCCGTGCGCTTATTGAAATGCGGCGAGAAAAACTGCGCCACGGTGTGGCCGTGGCCGCCGTGGACCATGACCATGTCAAAGCCGCCCTTGCGGCACTGCGCCGCCGAGTCGGCGAAGTCCTGGATGATCTGGAACATCTCCGCCTTCGTGAAATCGTGCGGCAGCCGGTGATCGCGCAGGTTCAGCTCGATGGACGCCAGCGCACCGTAGCGGTGGATGGCCTCAGTCAGCTGCACCAGTCCGTGCACAATGAACGGGTCCGCCAGGTTCACCACGTAATGATTCTCATCGGCATAGGCCTGATTGATGGGGCTGTCGCCGACCGTAACGATGCCCGCGCCGCCGCGCGCCATCTCCGCCGTGTACTGAATGAACTCCGGCGTGATCAGGCCGTCCCGCGTGCACAGGAATGGCTCCGCCGGCGAGACCTCGATGCGGTTTCTCACCGTGAAATTCCGCAGCTTCATGGGCTGAAAGATCCGTTCAATTTTTTTCATGTTTTTACTCCCTGTTTTGTCTCTGCTTCAAATACTCCTCCGGGCCGGTCTCATACAGGTTCCGTCCCTGACTGTCAATGATCACGACTAACGGCATGTCCTCGACCACCAGCTTCCGAAGCGCCTCCGCGCCCAGGTCCTCATAGGCGATCAGCTCCGCGGACTTCACGCACTTCGCGAGCAGCGCGCCCGCGCCGCCGACCGCACCGAAGTACACGCCGTGATACTGCTTCATGGCCTCGATGACCTCCGGGGTCC
>CAYLPO010000176.1:0-4354 GCA_964385575.1 uncultured Lachnospiraceae bacterium
ACAATATAGAGACAGAGCGGAAGCCTGGCCAAGATGTTATAGACCGGGTGCATCAATGTCCAGAACGTGCAGAAACAAACGTAGGGAAGCAGCAGCTTGACGGCGCGCCTGCCCAGGTTTTTTCCGTAGCCGCGGCCGGTCTTATGCGTATATCCGGCCAGGAAGAAAAACGTCGGCATGGCAAACGGAAGGAAATCGCCCAGAATATCAAAATTGGCGAACCAGGTGTGCATGAGCACGACGCTGATGATCAGGATCCCTTTTGCAATATCCAGGTGATCCAGCCGGGAACTGCCGGCTTCTGAGGTGTTCGGAAGGAGAGTCGTAGTTTCCATCTTATACTCCTGTCATGAAAAGAAACAGGGGCGGAAGACCCGCCCCTGAGATGTGAACCTGTTTCCCGGCGCTTTCGGCGGTTTCGCGCTGAGGAAGCTCCGTCGGGAGCCTTGATCCTTACGCGTCCCAGCCGTGGCCCATGGCGCACAGAACCATGGTCAGCTCAAAACCGTCGAGGTAATGCTTCTCCTGCCTTACCACGGTCTCGGGCTTCGGGAACGGATAGTCCATGGCGACCAGGGCGTCCGAGATCAGGGTGCCGGTGCCGTGCATCTTTGCGCCGTTCACGATGGCGTAGACGATGGCCGAGCCGGCCGCTTCCTTCGGGATCAGCTTCTCAAAACCGGGCATGGCCAGAGAGGCAATGTAGTCGTCATTGCTGCCGTCGACCGAGTCGGGATTGATCTGGCCCACGCCGGCGGGGCAGATGCACATGACATTGACGCCGGTGTCCTTGACTTCGTTCGCGAGAGACATCATGGCCGCGGTCGCGCCGGCCTTGCTGGAGCAGTAGATGCTGCCGCCGATCATCGGGGGCAGATAGTGGAACTGGGTCGAAGAATAGATGACGGTTCCGTGCTTTCTGGCGATCATGTCCGGTACGAATTCGTTCGCAGCGAGCATCACGGCGCGGGTGGAAAGCCGGTAGGCCATATCCATGTCCTCAATCTTCGAGCCCAGGATGGGGCCGTTCAGGCCGAGGTTCATGGCGTTGTTGATCAGGATGTCGACTTTGCCGTATTTGGCGACGGCGGCCTCTTTCAGCGCCTTGATATCAGCCTCGTCGGAGACATCGGTCTTCACGAAGATGGCGGTATCGGGACCGTAGTCGTTATTCAGGTCGGCCACGATGGCATTTCCTTTTGCCTCGTTCCGCCCGACGATGACCACGTTTCCGCCCGCCCAGGCGATGGCCTCAGCATAACCCAGGCCGACATTGCTGGTCGAGCCGGTGATCACGGCGACTTCGCCGGCCAGGCAGCCCTTCTGCAGGCAGGTCTTCTCGAAGACTTCCTGAACTTCTTTACCCATATTTTTTACCTCCTACTGTATCTATGGACGTTCCTGAGCCCGCCTTGACAGACGGGATAAAGTTCTTTTATAATTTTAATGCATTTCGGACAATATGAAAACTGTTCTCCGAGCTCATTTTCCTAAAGTTTTTGCCTTGCGGGACTGCTCTGAAAGGCTTCGCCACGGAATATGAGACGCGCTGAAAAAGGCGCCGGGGTCGCAGCGGGAAACCGCGCGGCCTTCCCTGATCGAAAAGGAGAGTTCTTCGCGGATCCATGGAGGATACGCGTGCGGCTCTGCTGTTTCGGCAGAGTCTTTTTTATCGGGGTTTTCTTCTTATAAGGGAGAGAGCCTATGGGAGAACAATCGGGGATCCGACGGGAGATCTTATGGGAAAGAAACTGAGCTGGCAGGAAGCCGGAGACATACTGATGGAGCGGGCGGTACCGGTCGGGACCGAAAGAAAGAAGCTGCAGGACGCCTGCGGGCGGATCCTGGCGGCTCCGGTCGCGGCGGTGGAAAATGTTCCGCCGTTTGACCGCTCGCCTTATGACGGGTATGCGCTGCGCAGCGCGGATACGGCGGGAGAGCTGCCGGTCACGCTGCGGATCCTGGAGGAGATTCCTGCGGGCAGTGTGCCGACACAGGCGCTGACGCCCGGGACGGCGGTAAAGATCCTCACCGGTGCTCCGGTGCCGGAGGGCGCGGACTGCTGCGTGAAGTTTGAAGAGACCACGTTTACTGCAGAGACCGTGACGGTGTCGAGACAGCTGGCGCCGGGAGAAAACCTGGTGCGTGAGGGTGAAGACGTCCGGGCGGGGCAGCTTCTGGCGGAACCCGGCAGCCGTGTGGATTCCGGTATTGCAGGCGCGGTCGCTTCGCAGGGGATCGCGGAACTCGAAGTGTATCGGGTGCCCAGGGTCGGCGTGCTTTCGATCGGCAGCGAACTCATTGCGCCGGGAGAGCCGCATCGGCCCGGAAGCATTTATAACAGCAGCCGCTACGCGCTGCAGGCGGTCCTGGAGGCGGAAGGAATGGCGGTCTCGTTTTATCCCATCCCGCGGGATGACACGGACGCGATCGCGGCTTTGGTGGATCAGGCCCTGCAGGAAAATGACGCCGTGATCACGACCGGCGGCGTCTCGGTCGGAGATTACGATCTGACGAAGAGCGCCTATGAACAGGCAGGCGTGCAGATCCTGTGCGGCGATCTGTCTTTGAAACCCGGCGGAAAGAGCTGGTATGGGATCCGGGACGGAAGACTGATCTTCGGTCTGTCCGGGAACCCCGCATCCGCCATGACGAACTTTTACGCCATCGTTCTGCCGGCATTACGAAAACTGCGCGGTGACAAGGACGGCAGACTGCCGGAACTTTTCGCGGTTCTGGCCGAGGATTTCAAGAAAGGCGGAAAGCAGACGCGCCTGCTGCGCGGCAGATTGTCCGTGCAGGACGGCAGGCTGGTGTTTTTCCCGGCGGATAAGCAGGGGAATTCGGCCATCCATACATTGGCAGGTGCAAACGCGCTGGCGGAGATCCCGGCGGGTGCCGGGCCGCAGAAGGCCGGCGCGCAGATCAAAGTCTATTATATCGGGAGTGAACTGTGAAGAAAGTACTGACGACCGAGGCGGTCGGCATGACCCTGTGTCATGACGTGACCGGAATCGGGAAAGATTTTAAAGGACCGGTGTTCCGCCGGGGACATGTGATCCAGGCGGAGGACGTGGAGCGCCTGCTGGACCTGGGAAAACGCCACGTTTTTATTTGGGAGGAAAATGCCGGTGAGATCCATGAAGAGGATGCGGCGCTGCGGCTGGCAGCATTGACAAAGACCGACCATGCGGCGTTTTCCGGCCCTTCCGAGGGAAAGATGGTCTTGACGGCGGACTGCCCGGGTCAGCTGCGCGTGAATGTGCCGCTGCTGGAGGCAATCAATTCCATCGGGGATATCACCATTTCGACCTTGCCTGACCACTATCCCTGCCGCGCGGGCAGCAAGCTTGCGGCCATGCGCATCGTGCCTTTGGTGACGCAGGAGGCGCAGATTATTGAGGCGGAGAGCCTCTGCGCACAGTCCGATGTTCCGCTGCTGCGCTATCTGACGTATCAGAAAAAGAAGGCCGGCATTATCATCACCGGCAGCGAGATCTACAGCGGACGGATCCAGGATCTGTTCCAGCCGGTGATCCGCAAGAAGCTGGAACCGTATGATGCTGAGGTGCTCGGATGCACGTTCTGCGACGACGATCTGGCCATGATCAAGGACGCTCTGCGGGGATATCTGGAGCAGGGTGCGGACCTGATCATCATGACCGGCGGCATGTCGGTCGACCCGGATGACCTGACGCCCACGGCGGTGCGGGAGGCCGGCGCCGAGATCGTGTCGCACGGCGTTCCGTCGCAGCCCGGAAACATGCTGATGCTCGCCTATATCGGGGATGTCCCGGTGTTCGGCGTGCCGGGGGCGGCGGTGAAGCTGCCCACGACGACGTTCGATGTGATCCTGCCGCAAGTCATGACCGGCGAGCGGGTGACGAAGGAAGACCTGATCCGGCTGGGCGACGGCGGATTCTGCCAGAGCTGCGGGACGTGCCATTGGCCGAACTGCACGTTTGGAAGGTATTAATGCCGGACGAAGAGATATTAAGCCGGCCGGTAAAACAGCCGGACAGAAGGCTTTTAGAAAGAGAACGATTTTATGCTGGACCGATATCAGCGGAAAATCTCATACCTGCGCCTTTCGGTGACGGATCTGTGTAATCTGCGCTGCCGGTACTGCATGCCGGAAGAGGGGATCGAAAAGCGTCCGCACAGAGAGATCCTGTCGTTCGAGGAACTGACGGAGATCGTCGGAGCTGCGGTCGAGCTCGGCGTGCGGAAAGTGCGCATCACAGGCGGAGAGCCGTTGGTCCGGAAAGGAATCGTGGATCTGTGCGCCAGACTGCGCGGGATCCCCGGGCTGGAGGAGCTGGCGATCACCACGAACGGGATCCTGCTGCGTGAG
>CAYLPO010000177.1:0-4350 GCA_964385575.1 uncultured Lachnospiraceae bacterium
TTGACCCCATCATGTCGAGACAATTCGGCGGTGTGGATTACAAAAAGGGAGATCCCCGGGCGCGGTCCCGGACCGCGACCCGCGCCGTATCCAGTACCCGATACTCGAAGATCGGATACTCTGTCATAAAGGTTTCAAACTTTTCGATCTGTGTCTGGTTCGTAGACTTCTGCTCATTCCTGCGCCGCCTGGGCTGCCGTAAACCGGGCAATGGCCTCGTTCAGGCCGTTCGTAAAGTGGACGAAATAATCCGTCTCACCTTCCACCGGCAGCCAGATAAGCCCGGTTCCCGGCCATGACCAGGAAGGTCCTATCGATCAGACGGACCTGCTCCGGATAATGATCCCACATCATGTGGAACGCCTCGATCACCTGTTCTTTACTCTTTCCCATACTCATACTCCTTAAAACTCACGGGTCTGTATCAGATGCTCCTGTGTTCCGACCTCCCGATCACATCATCCTGGATCCCTTCCGACAGCTGCACGAAGTAAGCAGAGAAGCCGCCCACCCTCACGATCAGGTCCTGATACTCTTCCGGGCGCACCTTCGCTTCCTTCAGTTCTTCGGAATTCACGATATTATACTGGATATGTGTGCCGCCCGCCTTCATGAACGTATTCGTGTAAGCGACCAGCTTTTCCACCTCTTCATCCGTCTCCACGACGCTCCGTGAAAACTTCTGGTTCAGCGCGCTGACATAGCTGTCCTGACCGAAATCCGCTTTCAGCACGGACCGCAGCATCGCCGTGGGGCCGTTCTGATCCATGCCCCGCATGGGGGAACAGGAGGCGTCGTTCAGCGGCTCGAAGGCGTGCCGCCCGTTCGGCAGCGCCCGGACGCCCAGTCCCGCCGCGTAGTGCCAGGAAAGGCCCTCCCGGACGGATTTGAACGGAGGATAGGGGCTGTGATCCCAGCCGGTCACGAACTCTGCGGACATTTTTCCGATACGGCCCGCCAGCTCGTCCACCTCGTCGATCCCGTTGCCGAACTACAGCGCCTGCAGGCACATCTGACGGATCTCCTCGCCGCGCTTTCCGGCGAAATCCGAGTCGAGCGCTTCCAGAAGCTCCTCCATCGTCAATACCCGGTCATCATACACCAGTTTCTTAACTGCCATCAGCGAATCCGCGCAGTCGATGATGGCGCGGTCGGTGATGCCGTACTCGCGCTGAATGTCCGGGATCATGGTGTCCCGGCCCTTGTCCATGCACTGCCGGATGGAAAATACGGACAATGCCGGCAGCCGCAGATATTTATATTGATTATCCCGGGCAATGTCCGCCAGCCACAGCGTCCGCCGCATGACATACCGGTGCTGCGTCACATAGGCGTCATAGAGTTCCTCGAATGTCCGGAACCCGCGCGGATCCCCGGTCTGAACACCCAGCATCTTCCCGGTGACCGCCACGCCGTTATGCAGGGCCATATCCAGCATGGCCGCGCTGTTGAAGCCCGCCGCTCCGCCTTTATATTCCGACCTCTGAGGCAATGCCGGCCACACGCAGCCGCGCCCGATCCAGGTCCGCGCCTCTTCCAGCGAAACACCGTCCCGGACGAAGCTTTCCACCATGCGTTCGTCATTCTCGAACAGCGGAATGCCGCCGCCGGTCATGCGGTTCACCTCGATCGCTTTCTTCATGAACCAGTGCGGGGTGGCGGAAGTCCAGTTCACGGTCACCGTAGGGCTGGACATGTGCAGCAGGCCCACCGCATGGAGGAACAGATAGCTGAGCTCATTGGCATTTTCCACGCCGTCCGGCCCGATGCCGCCCAGGTTCATGCTGTTGATGCCGTAGGTGATCTGGTGCGTCTGCTTATGGAGGTTGCTCTGTACCTGCAGCTGTGTGCCCCAGCGGCCGATCACCTCGGCCAGCAGGTCCAGCGCCTTCTGCGCGGTCAGTCTTCCCTCGCGGATGTCCCGGATAAAGAACGGATAAAGGTAGGTGTCGCCCCGGCCCCAGTGCGGCTGGTTGTGCATGGGGTGCTCAAACGCTTTCATCAGTCCCACGAGGACCATGGACTGCAGCGCTTCATGGAAGTTCCTGGCCGGGTTTTCCGGCACATACTCGCAGGTCTGCGCCATCAGAAGGAGCTCTTCTTTCCTGTCCGGATCTGTCTCCTTCTCTGCCTTCTCCCGCGCCAGGGCCGCGTACCTGTGCGCGATCGCGATCGCCGCGTCGCAGATGATGACCGCGCTCTTCCAGAAGATAAACTTCTCGGACTCCTGCGTCATGTTCTCCAGATATTCAGAGATATGCCGCTCGGCCTCCTCGCGGTAGCCCTTCACGCCCACGTTCAGGATCTTCTCGAAATCAAACGTATTCGTGCAGTTTCCGAAGTTCCCGCTGGAGAGATCCGGGTCTTTCAGGCGGGCTTCCACCACATCCCGCGGCCAGCTTCCCAGCGTCTCCTCAAATACCTTATTTACACAGTCGACCGGGTTCTGATTCCGGAAGGTCCGCACGGCTTCCCGGAGGATCTCCAGATCCTCTTCGGAGAGGCAGACCTTGTCGTGCAGCGTGGACTGGATGCCTTCCTCACTCCACAGGCCGTCCAGGTAATCTCCGCAGATATCGATCTCGGTATAGTTTCCCACGATCTCCGGCCCGATCCTGCCCACGATAAAGTCATAGTCCAGAATATCGATCGCGACATTCTCCGCGATCTTCTGCACCATCCGGGCGCGGCGCAGCTCCAGATCCTGCCCTGCGGTCTCCTTCCAGGAGATCGTGGCATACTTCTGGCGGTCGGTGTACATGCGGTACGGTGCCCGCTTAATGGCTTCTCTCCACGCGATCCTTCTGTCATTCAGCGTCGTCTGTTCGATCTCATGGAGCAATTCCGTGTTTACTTCTCTGACCGGAAACATGATCATTCCTCCATTTTTCTGATAGTATCCATACCGGTTCTCGGTGCGGGAATCCATTTATACGCTCATCATACTCCATTTCCGGATGATCGTTCAAGAATGATGGGGCCCGCACGCCATAACTGGCTGACTTTTTTTAACGCGGAGCTGCCGCATTGCCCGAACGGTGAGGACAGGATATAATAGCAGCGGTATTTCAGAAGAAAGGAACGGCTCGTCACTGCCGATGACGCGCGCGGCCCCAGACATGAAGCTCGACCTGCATTTACACACAACCTCATCCGACGGTTCGGATACGCCGGAAGAATTGCTGGAAAAGATCCGGGAGGCGGGATTTGACTGTTTTTCGGTCACGGATCATGACAGCACTTCCGCCTGCGTCCGGATCGACCGTCAGCTGCAGCGGCTGCGCGAAAGCGGTGCCGGCCGGCTGCCGTCTTTTTTCTATGGGATCGAGCTGTCCTGCGAGGACGAGATCGGCAAGTATCACATTCTGGGATATGATTACCATTATGACTGGGGCAATGTCCTGCGGCTGACGCACCATACCCATGAACTCCGCATGGCCAAACTCGACCGGCGTCTGAACCACCTCCGCGAGCAGTTCGGCTTCACCTTCCCGGAAGAAGATCTGGCGGCGCTCCGGCAGCTGGATAATCCCGGGAAGCCGCACATCGGCAACCTCATGGTGAAATACGGCTACGCAGCGAGCAGGACCGAAGCCATCCAAAAGTACCTGAATTCCTATTCGCCGCCGGAAGGGCACATCCGCCCCGAGCAGGCCATCCGGGCCATTCTGGCCGACGGCGGGGTGCCGGTGCTGGCACACGCGATCTACGGGGACGGCGATCAGCTGATCGTGGGGGCGGAGCTGGAAGAACGGATCGAAAGGCTGAAAGTCTTCGGCCTCGCGGGTCTGGAGTGCTACTATTCCGGTTTTACGCCGAAGCAGAGCAGCCTGATGCTCTCGCTCGCAGATCAGCACGATCTGTACGTGACCGCAGGAAGCGATTATCACGGAACGAATAAGATGATCCCGCTCGGCGACACCGGCATGCCGGAGGGCGGGCTGCACCCTCGTCTGGAAGCGTTTCTGGGAAGGGTTCTGAGCTGAAAGGGCGCAAAACGGTCAAATGCCGAAAAGCGTGCGGAAACAAAGCGCAGAAGCAGGCAAACGCCGCGGTCATGACGACCGCGGCGTTTTTTAAGTTCGCTGCAGGAACCGGTGTCAAGTGATCCGAAACGATTACTGTCTGGCGTCGATCTCTGCCTGATACTGTTCCACCTTCTTCTTCGTAAGACGGAAACCGAAGATCAGGATCACGAGGCCGACAAGGCACATGACCGCGGGAACGACCGCAAAGGAGATCGTCATAGTCTGGCGGGCAGTGCCTTCCAGGGCAGTCGATGAGGTATATTCAGACGCGCGTGAAATCGGCATGCTCGGCAGCAATATTTATTTTTCGGGCAGAGAATGT
>CAYLPO010000178.1:0-4340 GCA_964385575.1 uncultured Lachnospiraceae bacterium
CCCTGGAAGATCCGCCGGGATCTCAGATCACCTGGATCTCCTTGATCTGCACGTACCGTCCGGAGAGGATCTCGAATTTCTCCACCGCTCCGCACCGGGGACATACACCGTTGTTCTCTTCGATATTGAATTCGTGGTCGCACTGGCGGCAACGGCCGATCCCCGGATCGATGTCGATCTGCAGTTCCGCGTTTCTGCAGAACTCCGAATTCTCGATCACCGGTTCCCAGAAGCTTCGGAAATAGTGGGGCATGACCATGGCGATCTGGCCGATCTCCATGATGACCTTCCGCACTTCCTTCACGTCGTTGTTCCGGGCGTAGTCATCCACCATCTCCACCACGTTCATGACTACAGGCATTTCATGCATGTCGCTCTCTCCTGTCAGTCGAAGTAATGGGTGTGCTGCTGATCGGACGCGTCGGTGCCGTCGGAAGCCGGGCTGTCAAAGTCGTCCTTGAGGCCCTTGATCTTGCGCACCACCACGTTGGACACGACACCGCGCATGAAGCCGGAAGCCGTCTTGTGCGATTTGATATCGCGGGTCTTCTTCAGACGGATGGCGTCGAATTCACACTTGGTATAGCAGATGCCGCAGCCCAGGCACTTCTCCGGGTCGACGACGGACACGCCGCAGCCCATGCAGCGCTGCGCCTCTTTGGCGATCTGCTCTTCCGTCAGGGTGCCTCTCAGGTCGTGGAGAGAGCCCTTGGCGGCATCCGGGTTCACCGGTTTCGGACGCTGGCGCTTCATGGCTTCATAGCTGGAGAAGTCGGCCTTGTCCTTGTCGTAGGCATGGTATTCCCGCTCACGCTCCATGGTCATGTGGTAGCCGCGGATATAGCGGTGGATGGAGATGGCGCCGGGCTTGCCGGTGGCGATGGCATCGATGGTGAAGCCGGGGCCGTTGACCGCGTCGCCGCCGCCGAAGATATCCTCCTCGGTGCTCTGGTAGGTCATGGGATCCACCTTCATGGTGTTGCGCTCGGTGAGTTCGGCATTGGTGCCGGTGAGGAGCGTGCCCCAGTCCATGTGCTGGCCGATGGAGATGACCACGTTGCTGCACGGGATGACCATGGTCTCGCTGTCATCGAACTTCGGTGCGAACCGTCCCTCTTCGTCACGGGTGGACAGGCAGCGGCGGAATTCCACGCCGGTGACGTGTCCGTTCTCGCCCAGGATGCGGGTGGGTCCCCAGCAGTTTTCGATCTGAATGCCTTCCTCGATGGCCTCGTCCTTCTCGTCGGGAACGGTGGGCATCTCCTCGTCGGATTCCAGACACACCATCTTCACGGTGCCGTCTCCCAGACGGAGAGCGGCGCGGGCCGCGTCGATGGCCGCGTTGCCGCCGCCGATGACCACGGTATCGCCGTTCAGCTTCTCCTCGGATCCGTGATTGACCTTACGCAGAAGATCCAGGCTGTACTGGACTCCTTCCAGATCCTCCCCTTCCACGTTCAGGTGATTGGAGTCCTGCGCGCCGATGGCGATGTAGAAGGCCTTGTATCCCTGCTCGCGCAGCTGCGGGATGGTGACGTCTTTGCCCACCTCGGTGTCATTGATGAACTCCACGCCCAGATCCCGCAGGACCTGGATCTCGGCGTCCACCACGTCCTTTTCCAGACGGAAGGGCGGGATGCCGTGCTTGAGCATGCCGCCGGGGGCGCTCTGCCGGTCGAAGACGGTGACGGGATAACCTTCGGAGGCCAGATAGTAGGCACAGGTCATGCCGGCGGGGCCGGCACCGATGACGGCCACTTTCTCGGTGTAGTGCTCGTAGACAGTGGGAACGTAGCGCAGGCTCTTGTCCAGTTCCTTGTCCGCGATGAATTTCTTGATGTCGTCGATGGCCACGGCGTCGTCCACGCGGTTGCGGGAGCACTCGTTCTCACAGGTATGGGGGCAGATGCGTCCGCACACGGCGGGGAACGGATTCTCTCTCTTGATGACCTTCAGAGCGTCCAGATACTTGCCCTCGCCGGCCTTCTTGATATAGCCCTGGATGGCGATGTGGGCCGGGCACTGGGTCTTGCAGGGGCTGGTGCCCTGGTCGCCGGTCATGATGCGGCTGTGGCGGTTCTTATCAAAATGATCCTGTGTCCAGCCGGTGTTGCGGGCCACGGCCCATTTCGGGGTCTGTCCCTCGATGCTGCAGAACGAGTTGCCCATACGGATGGCGTTCATGGGGCAGGCTTCCACACAGGCGCCGCAGGCCACGCACTTGGCCGGGTCGATGTTGGAGGTGTAGTTGGATTTGGCACTGTCGGAGGCCTGGAACCAGCGGGCGTGCCGCAGGATGCCGCAGTTGTCTCCGTCGCAGTTGCAGATGATGGAGGTCTTGTTCTCTCCCTCGTTATTGAAGATGGAGTGGACACAGCCGATGCGCTCGTAGCGCAGCAGGATCTCCTCCGCTTCCTTGCGGGAGATCTGACGGCCGCGGCCGGTGCGGACATAGTAGCGGGCCTGATCGCCGATCTGGATCTCCGCGTCCTTCCAGGGCTTGATGCAGTTGTCTCCTGCCAGGTGGGCGGAGTAACGGCACTCGCAGTCACAGGTGGAATAGAAATCGTCCTGGTCCAGATAGGTCTGGATCTGCTCGTAGCTTGCAATGGTGGACTGGGACTCCACCGCCTGCTGGATGGGGATGGCACGCATGACGCCCTTGCCCATGGGCATGGCCACGGCCTGGAAGGCAGCGGCTTTCGGATCCTGGTTGTAGAAGGCATCCGCCACGGCGATGTTCTCCTTCATCATGGAAGCGGAGTGCTCCAGGATGCCGGGCATCCACAGGGACAGCTTGTACTTGTCCACGCCGTCAAAGTCCTTGACGTACATGACGCCGGCGATGGCGGACGCTTCCAGTTCGCGGTGGACCTCCTCCGGATCCCATCCGCCCTTTTTGGCCACCTGCTCCGGTGTCATCCATTTCTTGATGCTGGTGGCGGCGCAGATCTCCGCCTGGCGCTCGGTGACCAGGGCATAGATCAGCTTGATATTGGCTTCGTCCGGGGTGTGGGCAAATTTCCCGTCCGGATTCTTGCCGTCCACGGCGTTGGCCAGACGCAGCCACTGGGTCATATCCTTCCGGGGCTTCTGTTCGGCGGTCTCGCCGGTCGGTTTCATTTCATTGATGTTCTGTTCGCTCATGTTTTTCCTCCCTGAATGTCTTTCTTCCTTATGGTTTCTTCCTTATACTTTCTTCGTTTCTCAGCTTCTCCAGCGGTCCAGGGCCTCTTCGGAGCCGTCGGACAGCCGGATGCGTTTGACGGTGCCCCCTTCCACCGGCATGGGGTCGTGTCCCGCCGCCGTGGCGGTGCCGGTGATGGACCAGTCGTCGTCTCCCACCACCGCGTCGATGGCGATGTGCAGTCCGATGGCGTCCAGCTTGTAGTTGTAGCGTCCGTCCACAATGCTGCAGTCATACAGTTCCCGTTTCTTTCCCAGCACCTTGATCCAGCCGTGGTAGCGGTCCGGGGAATCGGGATGAAAATATCCGTCCACCTTCAGTTTTCCCATGAAGCTGTGGATGATGTTGTGCGTATAGTAGTCGTATCCGGTCTCGTAAACCATATGCTCCTCCTTATGTTTCCGGCGGGAGCATGGGACGCCGCTCGATGCGGTCGTACACCGGCTCCAGCAGGGGCTTTACCTTTGCGATCAGACGCATGTCCAGATTGAAGTAGTACACCACGAGGGATGCGGCAAACAGTCCCAGGCCGGCGCCTGCCGATCCGGCAGCGAATCGTACCAGTTTGTTCATGTCCTTCCTCCTTACCACGCGTTGTCATCGGCGATGACTTCCAGGGACGGATCCAGCGGTTCCTCCCCCAGCACCGTGTGCATGTAGCGGTTGACGCAGTCTCTCATGTTCTGGCGGGAGGCCTTGCGGGGATCCAGCAGCGCGTGAGGGACCCAGATGACCCGGATGCCCCGTTTGGCCGCTTCCTCCTCGTAGATGCCGTGCCAGGTGGTGACGGCCTTGCAGGCCATCTGCTCCACCATGACGATCATGTCCAGGTTCAGCTCCTTGCAGAACCGCCACACATCGTCCACGCCCAGCTGGAATCCGCCTTCCGTGCGGTTTCTCATGATCATCTTCATGTAGAGATCCGCCAGATCGTAGATGGCCTGTTCCCGGTTCTCCGGGGTGTCGGTGTCGGCGTAGATCTCCGTGGAGGTAAGGTTCAGCATATGGGTGATGCCCACGATGCCCCAGCAGTTCAACAGCCAGTTGGGGAAGGCGGTGTAGAACTCCGCCTGCACGCCCCAGATGAGAGCGCGGTGCCCTGTGATAATACATCTGAATACTGCGCACCGGAGGAAGACTATGACTATGGTTT
>CAYLPO010000179.1:0-4328 GCA_964385575.1 uncultured Lachnospiraceae bacterium
CCTACGGAAACTGGGGTCTCATCCCAAGCCACGACATCCGCACCGGACACATTGATTCCGGTGCTGCCGGAACCGATCGCGGTAAAACTTAAAGTTGAAGAAACACTCGTTGTTCCCTCACCGGATGCGTACCAGGCAAAATTTACGCCGCCGCCTCCTCCGGAGCCGCCCAAAGCGCCCGAGGCACCGTTGAACTGCAGCACCGATGGATCATAAGTGACGTTCACAACAGCCGCGCCGAGCGAAGAATCACAGTTGACCGATACTGAGATATTGACTGTTTCTCCCGGTGAAGCGCTGGCCGAGCTGACCGACACAGAACCGCTTGCCGCCAATGCGGTTGCCGGCAATGCCGCAAAAACGGTGAGCGCCATCACGGCCGCCGACAAAATCGCTGCAAATCTTTTTTTCACCTTTCACTCCTTTTTAACAGGCCGACCCGAGGGCCTGCCGTTTATCCGATCCTGGAAACACCCAGCAGATGCTTCTGTACCTTCAGCAGATCCAATGCGCTGACCTGACCGTCGCCGTTAATATCGCCAGCCTGATAAACCGCTCCGGACATAACCGTCACGCCCAGCAAACCTTTCTGGACACGGAGCAGATCCACCGCTGTGATCCTTCCGTCACCGTTCAGATCTCCGGTCACCACGATGTAATCACCTTCCTGCACTTCCCCGGCATTGTTATACAGATAGACCGTGTAACCGGTTCCCAACTGACGATCTCCCGTGATCACGGAGCCCAGCGAATTATAAACCGTCACGGTTCCGTTTTGTACGCCCAGCGCAGAAACCAGACCGCTCACGGTCGTTCCTGCAGTCACACCGCGGATATAACCGTCGCTGACCCCATAAGAGGTGTTCAGCGTAGCCGTGGGATTCGCGATAGGAACCGGCGTCGCATTCGGATCAAACCGGCTGTTGGTCCGCACCACGCGGCCGGATACGGAAACATCACCGGAGCCGATGGTATTTGATGTAGGTCTGGGCACTGCGGATCCCGGCATATTGTCATAGACAGGGATCACGAAGTTCAGGGCCAGATCCTGACCGGCATACGCCCGCGCCAGTTTCTGTGATTCGCTGGCACACCCCTGAATATTTGTCATGTACTGGTGGCGGAACCGCTGACTCTCCGCAGTAGAAGGGCCCACATTAAAGCGCTTATAGTACAGCGTATCCTGACCCTGCGCCACGTAGTTCTGCGCATAATACATAGCGCCGCCCATAATGGATTCGTAGCGGGAATTCCAGGGTCTGCGATAACTGTTCTGTCCGCTCCCCTGACCGGAAGCGTACCAGAGGCCGCGCTCCACCGCGCTCATTCCGCTCCGGGCATATGCGCCGATATTGAAATAGTTATAATAACCCTCATACCCTCTCACAGTGCCGCTCACGCATCCGCCGTGCAGATCCGAGCCTTGCTCGATCATAATCATGGCTGCGAGCACCATGGGGTTAACGCCGTAGGCACGTCCGGCATCCATCAGGACCGCCACATAATTATGGGCATTGTTATCCTGCAGATTTCCACTCATGGCTGTGTTTGCGAGCATCTGCCGCAGACTGGCCTCATAGGTTCCGGCCATGCTTTCGTTATAACTGTGATCCAGAAACGCGAAAACGCTCTGGTCATTCAGATAAGTACGGGGATCCATGAAGTACTCGGTGACTGCCACCGATGCCTGCACCCAGGAACTGCCGTCCAGGCCGGTCCAGGTGTTATTTTCGGCATTGAACACCGAATCCATGGTGCCTTTCCAGGACGCCGGCGATGAGGCCGCCGTAAGGCTCACGCCGTAATCACTCTCGTTCATGACCGCGGTATCCCAGTCAATGTTCAGATATTCGGGGGTAAACGTCCAGTTCGGATGCGCCGCATGCAGCTGCTCCAGATACGGGCGATAGCTTTCCGGAAACGCCGAGAGCGTGCTCTCAAACGAGGTTCTCCGCACAGCCGAAGTCCGCAGGATGGGTGCCACGACATCTTCCTCCATGGACTCCGAGAACGTGCCGAACGAGAACATCGTAAAAACGTCCTCTTCAGTCGAAGTCTCGGTCTCCGCAGTTTCCGTTTCCACGACTTCCGGTTCGCTCGCCGCTTCCGTCGCATCGGAAACCGTCGTATCGGGTGCCGTCGTCTCCGTGTCCGCTACAGGAGCGCCGGTCTCCGCCGTCGTCGGCTCTGTCGCTTCTTCGCTCACGACCGGCGGCTGTTCAACAGCCCCCTCCGCGTGAACCGGCAATGCCTGCCCGCCGAAAGACAGAAACAGCATCAGGCCTGCCAGAAACAGACAGGCCGGACGCTTTCCTTTCCAAGATGCTTTCAATGCATTTTTGCGCATTTTATCATCTCCCCCGCAAAAAGTTGCTCATTACTCGTAAAGCGGATATCTCCCCGTAATATCCCGCACGATGGACCGCGCCACCGCCAGGTTTCCTTCGTGATCCTCGATGATCAGCTTCATGGCCTCCGCGACCAGATCCATGTCCGCTTCCTTCAGGCCGCGGGTCGTGACCGCCGGCGTGCCCAGGCGGATACCGCTGGTCTTATTCGCGGTCTGCGGATCGTTCGGGACCATGTTCTTATTCGTGGTAATGTTCGCGGCTTCGAACCAGTTCTGCACGTCACGGCCGGTCAGTCCTTTCGCGCGCAGGTCGAGCAGCATGCAGTGGTTATCCGTGCCGCCGGACACCAGGTCCAGACCGCGGCTCATGAGGCCCTCGGCCAGTGCCACGGCGTTCTTCCGGATCTGCTTCGCGTAGTCCTTAAACTCCGGCTGCAGCGCTTCCTGGAAGCAGACGGCCTTGCCCGCGATCACGTGCATCAGGGGGCCGCCCTGGATGCCGGGGAACATGGCCTTATTAAAGTTAAACTTCTCGGCGGCCGCCGCGGTCGACATGATGACGCCGCCTCTGGGACCGCGCAGGGACTTGTGTGTAGTGGTCGTGACGATGTCCGCGTAAGGGACCGGGCTCATGTGCTCACCGCCTGCGACCAGGCCCGCGATATGCGCCATATCGACCATCAGTACCGCGCCGACCTCATCCGCGATCTCGCGGAACTTCGAGAAATCGATCTCGCGGACGTACGAGCTCGCGCCGGCCACGATCATCTTCGGACGGCACTCCTTCGCGATGCGCAGCACCTCGTCGTAATCGATGCGGCCGTCCTCGTTCACACCGTAAGCCACCGGCTTAAAGTACTTACCGGACATGTTCACGGGGCTTCCGTGCGTCAGATGTCCGCCGTCTTTCAGGTTCATGCCCATGAAGGTATCACCCGGCTCCAGGACCGCGAAGAACACGGTCATGTTCGCCTGCGCGCCGGAGTGCGGCTGCACGTTCACGTACTCGGCACCGAACAGCTGCTTGCAGCGCTCGATAGCCAGCGTCTCCAGCATGTCCACATACTGGCAGCCGCCGTAATAGCGCTTGCCGGGATAACCCTCTGGGTATTTATTTGTCAGGACGCTGCCCATGGCCGCCATAACAGCCTTGCTGGTCAGGTTCTCGGACGCGATCAGCTCAATGTGATCTCTCTGGCGTCCCAGCTCCAGGCCGATGATCTCAGCCACTTCCTGGTCCTGCTTCTGGATATCTTCAAACGAAAACATGTGAACCTCCTAAAAAACATACAGGGTACAGATACCTAGAGTAGTTATCATAGTAACATATTCGTAAAAAACCCGAAAGAAAACATCTGTTATCTTTCGGGCAAATTGCTTCATTGTTAAGGAAACTGTTACATTTCCGAATCGCCCCCCGGAACGGTCACTCCGCAGCCGGCTCTTCCTTGGCTTCCGACAGCACCACCGCGATGTGCACGTCCTCCAGCTGCTTGGGATCCACCTCAGACGGCGCGCCCATCATGATGTCCATGGCGTTCTTGTTCATGGGGAACGGAATGACCTCACGGATGCTCTCCTCGCCCGCGATCAGCATGATCATGCGGTCGACACCCGGGGCAATGCCGGCGTGCGGCGGCGCACCGTAGGTGAATGCATTGTACATGGCCGGGAACTTCGCCTTCACGTCGTCCTCGGTCAGGCCGCAGATCTCGAACGCCTCGACCATGATCTCCGGGTCGTGATTACGGACCGCGCCGGAGGACAGCTCCACACCGTTGCAGACCAGGTCGTACTGGTATGCCAGAATGGAGAGCGGCTCTTCGTTCCGCAGTGCCTCCAGGCCTCCCTGCGGCATGGAGAACGGGTTATGGCAGAACTCGATCTCGCCGGACTCCTCGCCGATCTCATACATGGGGAAATCCACGATCCAGCAGAACTCGTAGCGCTCCTTATCCATGTAGGAAGGCTCCGCCTG
>CAYLPO010000180.1:0-4266 GCA_964385575.1 uncultured Lachnospiraceae bacterium
TCGGGATGCCGATGACCGGCATCGGAACCAGCGCTGCGCACATGCCCGGCAGATGTGCCGCCATGCCCGCGCCCGCGATCACGACCTTCACGCCCTTCGCCTCCAGGCCCTTCGCCCAGGTCACAAAATCATCCGTCGCGCGGTGCGCCGACAAAATATTCATCTCATATTCCACGCCGAATTTCTCCAGCATCTCGGCCGCCTTGGCCATCACCTTCAGATCGGAATCGCTTCCCATCACGATCGCAACTTCTGCCATGTTTTTATCCTCCCCATGTCAGCATTGTCCAGATAATCTGTCATTTCAACTCAATAACATGTGTTATTTAGACTTTATCTTAAAACCAGCCCTGCAATATACATCCCGATCACCGCCAGAACCATCAGGCCGTTCAGCACCAGCGCGATCACGGCCGGCCACCGGATCCCCGATGAGTGCAGCACGACAACGATGGCGCCGCGGATCCCCAGCAGCCCCAGCACGGCCGCCACGATCACCAAAATCGAGGCTCGGCGGGGGATATCCCCCAGATGCAGGTACGCCAGCGTCAGAGCCCCGAAAAAGCACAGCGCTCCCAGGACGACCATCAGAAAGGCGAAGGCCGTCCGCAGCGGCATATAGTATTTTCCCACACGATGCTCCAGCCAGTTTCTGGGGTTGTCATCGATGCGGGCGCCTCGGAAATCCGCCATCACTTTGCTCCGTACTGCTCGTAATACGCGCGGATGCGGTCCATGCACGCATCATCGATCAGCGCCGCCGCGTCGCCCGGGCGGTACAGGTGCTCGATCACATCGCCCATAGTCACGATGGCCGCGGTCTTAAATCCATACTTCTCCGCGATCTCGGACAATGCCGTCTTCTCCCCCTGACCGCGCTCCATGCGGTCCACGGAGACCAGCAGGCCCACGACCTCGACGTTCGCCTGCGCGCGGATGATGGGCAAGGTCTCCTCGATGGAGGTTCCGGCGGTCGTCACGTCCTCGATGATCACGACGCGGTCGCCGTCCGCCAGCGGCGAGCCGAGCAGGATGCCCTTGTCGCCGTGGTCCTTCACCTCTTTCCGGTTCGCGCAGTAGCGCACGCGGATCCCGTAGTCGTTATACAGCGCGATCGCGGTCGCCACGCTGAGCGGAATGCCCTTATAGGCCGGCCCGAACAGGACGTCGATGTCCGTCCCGAAGTTCTCCGCCAGCGCCTTCGCGTAGTAGCTGCCCAGCTTCGCAAGCTGCATGCCGTCGCGGTAGAAGCCGGTATTGATAAAGAACGGGGTATTGCGGCCGCTCTTCGTCACGAAGTCGCCGAACTTCAGCACCTGGCACTCCGCCATGAAATCGATAAATTCCTTCTTATACTCCTGCATATGTTCCTCCGTATGAGTAAATGTCCGTCACTCAGCCGCGCACCTGCTTCAGGTCCTCAATCATGTCGATGGCCGCCTGGCGGGCCGCGTCCGCAAAGCCCTCGCCGCCGAACGTCAGATAAGGCTCCTTCTTATACGCGGCAATGATCCCGCGCGACGAATTCACGATGGCCCCCAGGCCGTCCTCGTCGAAATACGGCTTCAGTTCCGCAGCGCCCGCGCCCTGCGCGCCGTAGCCCGGCACGAGCATGAACGTGTGCGGCATCAGCTTCCGCAGCGCCAGACCGACCTCCGGGTAGGTCGCGCCGACCACCGCGCCGACTTCCGACCAGCCACTTTCGCCAATCAGCTCCGCACCCCATTCGCAGATCTTCTCCGCGACGTGCTCGTACAGCGGGCGTCCGTCGATCAGACGATCCTGGAACTCCCCGCTCGAGGGGTTCGAAGTCTTCGCCAGCACGAAGATACCGCGGTCGCACTCCGCGCAGACCTTCAGGAACGGCTTGATGCCGTCGGTGCCCAGGTACGGGTTCACGGTCGCAAAGTCCTCGTCGAACGCCGCGTGCAGCTTCCCGCCGACCAGTGTGCGGCCCAGATGCGCCGCCGCATAGGCCTCGGATGTGCTGCCGATATCGCCGCGCTTCACGTCACCGATCACGATCAAGCCCTTCTCCTTCGCGTAGCGGACCGTGTCCGCATAGACCTGCAGGCCCGGGATGCCGAACTGCTCATACATCGCGATCTGCGGCTTCACCGCGGGCACCAGGTCCGCCACCGCGTCGATCAGCGCGAAGTTATACTCCTTCACTGCCAGCGCCGCGCCCTCGAGGCTCTCGCCGTACTCCTTATACGCCTTCTCCTGCAGGTGCCAGGGCACGTAGGAGAGCATGGGGTCCAGGCCCACGACGACCGGGGCGCCGGTCTCTTTGATGCGTGTTACTAATCTGTCGATCATTGTAAACCTTCCATTTCTATTCTGTGTTTTTCAATGACGTAGTTCTGTTTCGCCTCTACACGATCCCTCGGATCTCCCCGATATTCTCCACGCCCTGCTCCTCGCAGAACCGCTCCATCCCGTCAATGATGTCCAGCGCCGCCTCCGGCCGCACCAGGTTCGCGGTGCCGGCCTGCACGATGCTCGCGCCGGCCATAATGTACTCGACGGCGTCCTGCCAGGTCATAATGCCGCCCAGACCCATGACCGGGATTTTCACGGCCTTTGCGACCTGATGCACCATCCGCAGCGAAATGGGGCGGATGGCGGGACCCGAAAGGCCGGCATAGACATTGTCAAACACCGGTTTTCTCTTATAGATGTCGATGGCCATGGCCAGATACGTGTTCGTAAGGCTGACGCCGTCCGCGCCCTCCTCCTCACACATGCGTGCGAGGCCCACGATGTCCTCCGCATTCGGGGACAGCTTCACCACCAGCGGGTGTTTGCAGAGCGGACGGACCTTCCGCACGAGCGCCCGCGCAACCTCGGTCTTCACGCCGAAGTTCATGCCTCCCGCCTTCACGTTCGGGCAGGAAATGTTCAGCTCCACGATGTCACAGGCCGCCTTGTTCAGCATCTGCACGCCCAGGACATAATCCTCCTCGGAGTGCCCGCCCAGGTTCACGATGTTCACCAGATCCAGGCTCTCGAGCCACGGTTCTTCCTCCTGCAGGAACTTCAGCACGCCGGGGTTCTCCATGCCGACGCTGTTCATCATGCCGGAGGGGGTCTCCCAGACGCGGATGCCCGCATTGCCCTTACTGCCCGAAAGCGTCAGGCCCTTCGAGGAAATGCCGCCCAGCCGCTCAATGTCATAGATCTGCGCCAGCTCGCGGCCGAAGCCGCACGTGCCGGACGCCAGGACCAGCGGGTTCTTAAACTCCACGCCGCAAAACGTCGTCTTCAATCTGCTCATGCGTCCGCCTCCTGTTCCGCGCCGCAGCCGCGCTTGGCAGCTTCACGGAGCATTTCCTCCTCCATGCGCTCGCGCTCGTCGAAAAACACCTCGTCCGCACGGAAGACCGGGCCGTCCTTGCAGGCGGTCTTCGTGCCGTCCGCGGTGAAGCAGGTGCAGACCTTGCAGATGCCGATGCCGCAGGCCATCCTCTTCTCCATGGAGACCCAGAGGCGGCTGCCCGCACCGCAGTTCATGCACTTCCGGTAAAGCACGCGCATCATGATCTCCGGGCCGCAGGTGATGATAGCGTCATAGGGCATCGGCGAAACGTCATCCGTGACGAAACCGCCGATGTTCACGCGCAGACGGTCCGCCTGCGCCTCAAACGCCTCCTGCAGGATGGGCGAACCCGAGTAGCCCAGATAGATATCGACCGTGTCGACCGCGGGCGCGTTCCGCAGGTATTTCGCATACAGATGCAGCGGGGCAATGCCGACGCCGCCGCCCACCAGCGCCACCCGGCCGGACACATTCTTCGGGAAGCCGTGGCCGAACGGCCCGCGCAGCTCCAGCTCCTCGCCGGGCTTTTTCCGCGTGAGGAGGTCCGTGCCCTTCCCGACCTTCTTATACAGAAAGCTCAGCGTGCCGACGCCCTCCGCGGTCTTCCCCGCATCGAAAATGCTGATGGGCCGCGACAGCAGCGGGTAATCCTCCCCGGCGCCGCCCGTGCGCAGCATGCAGAACTGACCGGGCTCCGCCGCGCGCGCAGCCTCGTCCGCCTCGACCGTCAGGAGATAGAAGTCCTCTCCCATGTGTCTGTTCGTAATGATCTTACCCATGTGATCTCCGTGATTTTGATTTCCGTAAATCTGAAAACAGCTCTGAGATCCGCGCAGGTTCCCCGCGCGAAAAAAGACCCAGCAGGTTCATCCCTGTCAGGTCTTTATCATAGCATAAGTCTGTGAAACTTTTAAGCAGAAAGCCCATCGCAGAGGCATGTTCCGCAC
>CAYLPO010000181.1:0-4239 GCA_964385575.1 uncultured Lachnospiraceae bacterium
CCGATGATCGAGCAGATGATGCCGACGACAGCCAGCAGGATCGGCAGCAGCATGCCCTTAAATCCGTAACCGGCTACAGCGCCCAGCGCGAACGTAGCCAGGATGGAACCGACATAGGACTCATACAGGTCAGCGCCCATGCCCGCGACGTCACCGACGTTGTCGCCGACGTTATCCGCGATGGTAGCAGGGTTTCTGGGGTCATCCTCGGGGATACCGGCTTCGACCTTACCGACCAGGTCGGCTCCGACATCGGCAGCCTTCGTGTAGATGCCGCCGCCCACGCGTGCGAACAGCGCCATGAAGGAAGCGCCCATGCCGTTCATAACCATGATATTGCCCAGCGTGTAGGCATCCTGGATCTTAAATCCGAAATACAGGATCATGAACCACATCGAGATATCCAGCATGCCCAGACCGACGACAGTGAAGCCCATGACGGAACCGGACGAGAACGCCACGCGCAGGCCCTTGTTCAGGGACTCGGAAGCCGCAAACGCGGTACGGGCATTCGAGTTCGTCGCGATCTTCATGCCGATCAGACCTGCCAGCATGGAGAAGACACCGCCGGTCACAAACGCGAAAGGCGTGAAGTACGACAACATATTGCCGTGCGACGCAAACGCGATGATCAGCAGGATGATGAACACGACCACGAACACCTTTGCAACCGTCGAATACTGGTGCTTCAGGTACGCATTCGCGCCTTTACGGATGGCGGAGGCGATCTTCACCATCTTGTCGGTTCCTTCGGAGAACTTCATGACCTTCGCTCTCTGCGCCAGGGCAAAGAGCAGGGCAATGACAGCTCCCACAAAACCAATCCACATGTAGTTAGCCACTTTTCTACTCTCCTTTTTAAATGGATAACAGTTTACAGCCCGATAATTTTAACATAGTGAATACATTTTTCAAGTATTCACAAAAAAATTCTTATCAAAACATGAAAAAAATCTTATTTGCACAAAAATAGGACAGAAAAAGTGCGGGAGCTCTTTATTACCGGAACTCCCGCATTTTCTTTCTGCGTCTGAGAAGAATCGAACTTCCGCACCCGGCTCCGGAGGCCGGTGCTCTATCCACTGAGCTACAGACGCATTCCTTGATGAAAGGTGCCCCGATCTGTGACCGGGGCACCTTCAGCGGAGAGTGTGGGATTCGAACCCACGTGCCCCGTAAAGGACAACCGCATTTCGAGTGCGGCTCGTTATGACCACTTCGATAACTCTCCGTATTACGGCGTGTAAACCATTTTTCACTGACGCCGCAAGACATCTTAACACATGTGAAAATGAACTTCAATCATTTTCTTTTTCGACTTCAGGGCAGGCACTATACGATCCCCGTGACCAGCGCCACGACCGGGATCGTTCCCATGGAAAGCAGGGTCGTCAATGCCACGATCACGGATGCCTTCTTCTCCAGCCCATCGACCGAGGCCGCAACCATGGCCGCGACCGATCCGACCGGCATGGCATTGATAATAACCGCGCAGGCCACCAGAAACGGATCCGACAGGATCTTTCGCAGCACCAGCCAGGTCACCAGCGGAATGACCAGAAGACGTACCACGGAGACGCCGTATGCGCCCTTATCCGTAAAGATCGACTTCAATCCGAAATCGCCGATCATACTGCCCAATACGACCATGGAAAGCGGCGTGGTGAGCGCACCGACAAACGCAAGCGTGTCATTGACCGCAGACGGAAGACGGAGTCCGGTGAAGAACAGAATCAAGGCAATGACAGCAGCAATCAGCCCCGGGTTTACGAACTTGTTCAGCGTGCTTGCCTGATTCTTCTCTCCCGTCAGAAGCAGAACCCCATAGGAAAAAAACAGAACATTGTACGGCATGCCAAGCAGTGTGATGAAAAAGATCGATTCCGGACCGAGAAACGACGAAGCCACCGGCACGCCCATGAACAGACAGTTCTGGAAAACGAAGGACACCTGATACAGTGCGCTGAACTGATCCGGAAATCGGAACACCTTTGCAGCGACCCGTGAAGCGACGATCAGAATCGCGTACATCACAAAACCGATGACCAGCGCATACAGTGCGAGACGCTTATCCGTGACATTTACATTTGCGACAGACGAAACGATCAGCAGCGGGCTCGTGATATTCACGACCAGACCGGACATATTCTGTGTGCCTTCTCTGCCGACCAGGCCGATTCGTTTCACGAACACACCTATGGCCATCGCAAACAACAGTTTTGCCATCGTAGAAGCGATCAGCATCCTCTTCCTCCGTTCTCAGATAACGATCCGGCCGCATCCCGGCCTGAAAAAGCAGGAGCCCCGAAGGGCTCCCGATTGTTTATCTTACGCTTTTTGGCGGACAATGCAATGAAAATCAGCAGTTGCACGCCAGATTATAGGCATCGAAGTTCGCCTGCTTGATGTTCTTCACCTGTTTTGCGTCGCCAACGACATAGACTTCAGGAATCAGCATGCGGAACTGCTCTGCAAACTCGTTAGTCGATTTCATGCCGAACGCTTCGACCACATAGTCACAGTCCAGCTTCTCCTTCCGCCAGTTACGGTCGCCGACCACGACGCCGTCCTCGCAGATCTCATTCACCATACGGTCACCCAGCAGTTTCACACCGTGCTCCTCCAGAAGCATCAGCAGCATCGTACGGGTGATCATGGAGAGGCCCTTGGCAAAATCCTCTTCCGGGATCATATCGACCACGGTCACTTCATTTCCCTGATATGCCAGATCCAGCGCGCATTCGCAGCCCGAGACACCGCCGCCGCAGACCACGACCTTCCCCTTCACCGGGGTACGGCCGCTGTCCACATCCATGACATTATAGACATTCGCCCCGTCAATACCCGGCACCGGCGGCTTCGCGACTACAGAACCGGTGCATACAAAGATGGCGTCCGGTTCTTCAGCCATCACGCTCTCCGGTGTCGCTTCGCAGTTCAGGCGGATGTCCGCTCCGCATGCCATGGTCGTGCGCACGTTCCACTCGCAGTAACGGCGCTGGTCCTCCTTAAAGGACAGGTTCGAGATCTCCGGCAGCAGGCCGCCCAGATGATCCCGCTTCTCCATCAGCACCACGTCATGACCGCGCTCGACCAGCGTCTTCGCTGCCATCATGCCGGCCACACCGCCGCCGATGACGACGACCTTCTTCTTCACAGGCGCCGGATGCACGGTCGCATACTTGTCATAGCGCGACAGCTGCGGGTTCACCGCGCAGCGCGTATAAGAACCGAAAGTTTCCGCACAGCCCCAGCAGGACAGGCACGGACGAATATCCTCCGGATGACCGCGGTAGGCTTTGTTCAGCAAATCGGGATCGCACAGCAGCGCGCGTGCCATTGCGACCATATCCGCGTCGCCGCGGGCCAGGATATCCTCTGCCATGTCGATGGTGTTGATCCGGCCGACCGTCGTCACCGGAATGTGGATATCCGGGCAATCCTTCGCCGCGCGGGCATACTTTACATTACAACCCTTTTCGCGATAATACGGCGGCATGACATAGAACTGCGCTTTATACTCCACGATCAGACCCGCCGAGATATGCACAAGGTCAATATACTCCTGCGCTTTCTTAATGAACTCAAGCGTTTCCTCGATACGCATGCCGTCCTCGACGATCTCATCACCGGAGATCCGCATCTCAATACCCATTTCGGGACCCACCGCTTCGCGGACCGCTTTCAGGACTTCCAGCGGGAAACGCTGACGGTTCTCCATGCTGCCGCCATACAGGTCATTGCGCTTGTTCGTGCGCTCGGACAGGAACTGCGCAAGCAGATTTCCGTGCGCGGCGTGCATCAGGATGAAATCAAACCCCGCGCGCTTCACGCGCAGCGCGGCATCCACGAAATCCGCGATCACGCCGTCCATGTCATCGCGGTCCATGACCTTGACCTTCTGAACCTGATTCGGGATCGGGAAATTCGACGGTCCGATTACATAGTCCGTGCCGTTCAGTTTCGTATCTCCGCCCAGACCGGAATGGAACAGCTCAACACTGATCTTCGCGCCGAAGATATGCGCGGTCTCCGCCAGACGCATCAGGCCGCCGATCATGGCATCATCGCAGACATTGACCTCTGCGTGATATTCACGGGCCAGGCCGCGGTTCACGGGCGTCGCACCCAGCGTCAGAAGGGCTACACCGGCTTTCGCCTGCATCTCGACGAAATTAATATAGTCCTGTGTGATCTCGCCGTCCTTCGTGACCATATTCGAGACGAGCGGCGAGAATT
>CAYLPO010000182.1:0-4197 GCA_964385575.1 uncultured Lachnospiraceae bacterium
ATAGTCATAGGAGGAGCGAAGCTCATATTCACCCGGCTCGATCTTCGTGTCTGCGTTTGATACCTTGCAGAAGGTACATGTCTGCCGAAGAGGCATTGTACCAGCAGCAGAGATATTCCAGGATCTTTTCATCCGCTTCGCCGTTCGCAAAGCAGATCTGGGCCATATCAAGCACGTGCTCGTCCTGCCCGTAGAGCCGCTCCAGGATCATGCGGCCGCAGAGTTTCTTCAAATTCTCAGGGGCAATGCCCGCCGGTCCGAACCGTTCGACCAGCCGCCAGGCTTCCGGCAGCAGCTCGCGCTCGATCATCAGATCGATGACCCGCGCGCGGTCCTTCGGCGCCAGAAAGCGCTTATCTGCCGTGAGCAGGAAGTCATCCGCGCCCTCGGCATCCGGATGCTCCAGATACCAGGCAGTAAGTTCGGTAAACACCTTCCGGCGGTATTCCGGATGCAGGTTTTCAAAATGCAGAAGCCGCTGTCTGCGCGCGGCGTCCTCCGCGGTCTCCTCCGCCGCGAACGCCCTGTCTCCGAACGGTGACTCCCCCGACCCTGCGGCGGCGAGGATGACCATCTCGTCATTCGGAATGCGGTCGATGCAGAACCGCCGAAGTTTTTCGTTAGTGATCAGCCGGGCTGCGGTAAACGGCAGGCTCTCATAGCGGTTTCCGCGCGCATCCTGCAGAAGGATCCGTGCGGCAGGTGTATAGACGGGAACATAGGCTGCCCCGTTATGGAATTCCGCAACGGTCTCATCCCGCAGCTCTTCATAGCAGACGACCGCATGCGTCACCCGGGGATCCTCGCAGCGGATGATATGGCAGAACGCGATCCGGGGAAGCGCCTTCGCGCGCTCATCGTCCAGTTCCTCCGGCCGCAGATATTCATCATAGAGTGCCGCAAGGTCTGCATTGATATGACCTTCGGAAAGCTGGCGCAGCACGAACTGTGCGATCTGTTCCCGGTAGCGCTCCGCAAGCTCCGGATCCCGGTCCGGATGATCGCTGACATAGCGGTAGAGGCGGGAACCCACGACTTCATCCAGCACGGTATTGTACGAGAAGTACAGCAGCACCATTCTGGGCCAGCGCTCGCGGTAATCTTCCGGCATCGAGTACAGAAACTGCTCATACAGTCCCGTAAGCCGGACATCCTGCTCGACCCCGATCCGGTACCAGCGGAAGAATTCATTCTCACGCCTGCCGTCCCGGATCAGGATGGCACAGATAGCCGTGATCAGATCCTTCGAAGGCTTCTTCTCATAAAGATCCATCAACGTATGGAGGAAGCGGCCCGCCGGGTCCTTTACGCGCGCGGCCATATCAGCCGCCTTCAGCGCGAGGCGGTCCGTCACCATGTCATGCTTCACCGCAAAGTCCAGCATGTACTGTTCGAACGGCTCCATCACACGGATCAGTTCGGGATACTGCACCGCGACCTGCGCCGCCTCCATGAACAGGAAGCCGCTGCGGCAGCCCTTGCGGTACCAGCCCTTCATCTGCGACAGCTTCATGCTGGGATTTCCGTTCATGACCGGATCCGTCCGCAGCAGGAGTGAAATGATGGTGTCGTCCGGGAGATCGTCGCTCTCGGAATAGACCAGAAGTTTCTGCAGCAGCAGTTCCTTCAGAGAATCCGAGGGTTCCAGAAGATCCCGCACAAACAGGTAATAGCAGTAAGCCGCAGCATCGGAGTTCCTCTCATCCAGAACACGTCCGGCAGCGTCCTCCAGCAGAAGGAGCGCCTGTTCGGAGCGCCCCTGCAGCGCGTAGATCTCCGCGTGCTGCAGCTGTATCAGATCCGAGGTCTCGCGAGCGCTCTCGCGGATCCGGGTCAGTTCGGACTGCATCCGGGCGAGCAGCGTCTGCGCATGGCCGTTCTGCAGCTGATAATTCAGATAAAGTTCCTGATAATTCAGGTAGGCCTGTCCGGCGATGATCTCCTCGCCGTCCGCGGTGACCTGCGTGCGCACCTCGACATCCAGCGTCCAGGTCTTCTCCGCGGTATCCAGTTTCACGCGCGCGAAATTCTTCCCGGCATGCAATGCCGCCGGATCCACGCGATAGCGGATATTCAGGGTGTCTCCCTAGAAATCCGTATTCGTATAGACGGGCTTCTCAAAGATCAGGAAGTCATTGTCCGAGCGGAAGTCAATACTCACGTAACCCCAGGTACTGCGGGTCACCGTGATGCCGTCCGCAATGGGACCGTTTGTCATAACGTAAGTTCGCGGGCCGGTGTTCACGCTCAGGCGGACCGGTTCCTTCACGCCGGTCCCGGTGAGGAACTCCTCCATGGCAGCGCGCTTTCCCGTACCCGTGATCAGGCCCGAGTAGAGGACCCGGCAATTCCCGTTCTGCATGAACGGCAGATGGATGAAACCGGGCGACGTAAACAGAGCAAACGCGGCGCCCTCATCTTTTTCGGCCAGGCGCGCCAGATCCTCGGGACTTTCGATCTCCGAAGCGCGGTCAGCCGCGCCGTCCGTGATCTCAAAGCGGAAGGGGACAGACTTTTCCCCGCAGCTCGAGATGATCTGAAACGTGCCCTCGATGACATCGCCCGCCTCGGAAAACTGCGCGTTCACCTCATAACGGATCTTCACCGTCCCGCTCACGAAGCGGTCGTCCCACACACGGACACGGCTGTCGGTCGCGCGGACCAGACCCTTCATGGCGGTCAGTCCGGCGGAATTCGTCAGGTCGAAGGACCCTTTTCCGACCGTCCCGGCCTCCACGGTCATCTGAATCGCGTTCGACGAGACGAGCAGCGCGCTCTTCCCGTAATCGATATGACCTCTGGACAGGTAGCCCAAACGCTCACGCATATCTATACTCCTCCCGGCGGCACATACCGCCATACCGGTCAATCCTCTTCCGTATGCGGCTCCTTCAGCCTGCGCAGCCGTTCGCCGATCTCTTTCTCATACCCGTTTTCGCCGGGCTTATAAAACACGGTTCCCACGACTTCATCGGGCAGATACTGCTGCTCAACGTAGTTGCCCGGGAAATCATGTGCGTATTTGTATCCGATCCCGCGCCCGAGCGCCTCGTGTCCGTGATAATGGGCATCCTGCAGGTGCGGCGGGACGGTCTTCACGTCGTGTTCGCGGACGTGGCGGTCGGCCTGGTCGATGGCGACCACGACGGCATTGCTCTTTGGGGCGCAGGCCACGTAGATGGCCGCATGCGCGAGGATGATGCGGGCCTCCGGCATGCCGATGCGCTCCACGGCCTGCGAGGCGGCGACGGCCACCTGCAGAGCCTGCGGGTCGGCGTTGCCCACGTCCTCCGAGGCGCAGATCATGATGCGCCGGGCAATGAACTTGATATCCTCCCCCGCGTAGAGCATCCGCGCGAGGTAGTAGACCGCGGCGTCCGGGTCAGAACCGCGCATGCTCTTGATGAACGCGGAGATGGTGTCGTAGTGGTTGTCTCCGCTCTTTTCATAACGGATGGCACGTTTTTGAACGCAGTTCTCCGCGATCTCGAGGGTGATGCGGATGCGGCCGGCTGTTCCGTCTCGATCCGGGCCGGTCGTGCCGGCACAGCCTGACGCCCCCGCGGGCCGCAGTTCCGGGTCCGTGGTCAGCGCCGCGAGTTCGACGGCGTTCAGTGCCACGCGCGCGTCCCCGCCCGCGATATCCGCGATGAAGTCGAGCGCGTCGTCATCGATGTCGACGTGAAAACTTCCCAGTCCCTTTACCGGGTCCTTCAACGCGCGCAGGATCAGCGTCTTTGTCTCCTCCTTCGTCAGAGGTTTCAGCTCGAAGACGATCGAGCGGGAGATCAGCGCGCTGTTCACCTCGAAGTAAGGGTTCTCCGTGGTCGCGCCGATCAGGACCAGCGTCCCGTCCTCCACAAAAGGGAGCAGATAGTCCTGCTGGCCCTTGTTAAAGCGATGGATCTCATCGATGAACAGGATGGTCTTCTTCCCGTACATGCCCAGGTTTTCCTTCGCCTGGCGCACGACGTCCTCCATGTCCTTCTTTCCAGCCGAGGTGGCGTTGATCTGGCAGAAGATGCCGCGCGTCGTGTGCGCGATCACCTTCGCGATCGTGGTCTTCCCGGTGCCGGGCGGGCCGTAGAGGATGATGGAGCTGAGCTTATCCGCTTTAATGGCGCGGTAAAGCAGCGTCCCCTTCGCCGATGATGTGCTGCTGCCCGACGACCTCGTCAAGGGTCTCGGGGCGCATGC
>CAYLPO010000183.1:0-4196 GCA_964385575.1 uncultured Lachnospiraceae bacterium
CCGTAGCTCTTCTGCGCCTTCGTGCAGACGCCCTCGATCTCGTCCCCGATCAGCGCACCTTTCACAAAGAGGGTATAGCCGTCCGCACGGCCGATACCCTCTCCGTTCTCTCCCAGATCTTCGATGACGATGTGAAATCTGTCGTTTTTCTTCATGTCGTCTTCCGGATATTCGAGTCGAGCAGGCGGTTGAAGCCCTGCCATACGCCGGGCTCGGCATTTTCCAGTTGCTCCTTAAAAGTCTCCATCTTCGCGTCGATGTTATCCGCGTAATGCAGCGCCAGCGCCTCTGCGAGCGCCGGCTTCTTCGGCGAGCCGAACTCAAACTCGCCGTGGTGCGCCAGAATGCAGTGCCGCAGCTCTGCGGCCTTCGTCTTCGGAAAACCCTCGATCTTCGCGATGTGATCCGCCACCATGTGATCGCCCATCACGATATGGCCCAGCAGCTGTCCCTCGTCCGTGTATTCGTTCGCCGGGAAGTCCGAAAGCTCATGCACTTTACCGATGTCATGCAGCATGGCCGCGGTGATCAACAGATCGCGGTCCAGGAACTTATACCGCCGCGTGAAGAACTCGCACAGCTTCAGCACGGAGAGCGTGTGCTCCAGGAGCCCGCCCATGAAGCCGTGATGGACAGATTTCGCCGCGGAGTGCCTGCGAAACTCAGCCGCAAACGCCGGATCCTCCAGGAAGAAAGACTCGGCCAGCTGCCGCATTTTTTCATTTCCGATGCTGGCGATAAACTTCTTCAGCTCCTCAAACATCCCGTCAATGTCATACTGAGACTGCGGCAGATACTCCGCCGGGTCGTACTCGCCCGGCCCCGCCACGCGCAGTCTGCGCACATTCAGCTGGGGGTGTCCCTGAAACATCTTGATATCGCCCTCGACCGCCACATAGTCCAGCGCTTCGAACTCCTCGATCCCGCTCGAGAGATCCCAGATCTTCGCGTCAATGCTCCCGGTGCGGTCCTGAAGCGTCAGTGAAAAATAGTCCTTTCCGACCTTGGTCTTCGCCTCCATCTTCTGGCGGCAGAGGTAGATGCTGCGGACGCGGTCGCCGTCGCGCAGAGTGTTAATGAGCTGCATATATGATTATTCCCTTCTAAGGCGGGCCCGTCCCGCCGGTGTGACTTGTTTACCGAACCCCGGCCGTCACCTGAAACACCTGCTCGGTATAGATGTCCCGCCCCTGCCGGAACACGGTCACTTCCACCACAGTACCGGGCGTCTGCTCCAGGATGGCCTGCTGCAGCGTCGCCGCGTCATAGACCGTGATCCCGTTCACATCCGTGATGATATCTCCGGCCTGGATCCCACTCTCATAGGCTGGGCTTCCCAGAACCACGCTGTCCACGACCGCGCCGTGCGGCGCGCCTCCCTGCTCCGTCATCTGCTCGGGTGCGGCAGTTGTTTCCCCCTGCGCGACGGCGATCACGCCCAGATACGCGACGCTCCTTCCGTTCGCGAGCCGTTCCAGAAACGGGCGCAATGACGTGATACCATAAAACTCATCCGTCCCGCTCTGCTGCAGCTGCCGGGTGCTGACCCCGACGAGGTCCCCGCCTTCGTTCAGCAGAAAACTGCTGCCCTGCAGATCCAGATTCGTGTGGAGGACCGCCAGAACGCTGTCTTCCATAGGAATCCCCAATTCATTGTAAACGACCTGCCCCACACTGCCCGAGTACACATGTCCGTGCGGCATCCCGACTACGGCGACCGTATCACCGGGCCGCAGCGTTCCGGATCCCGAAGCGTTCGGAAACAGACCGGTCAATCCTGCATGATCCAGTACCTCCAGATCGACACCGATCACGGCCAGTCCGGTCACGGAATCCGTTCCGCGCAGAGTCCCCGCGGTCTCCGTTCCGCTGCGCAGGGTGACGACAAAACTCGTACACCCGTCCATGACGCTGTAATCCGCCAGAAGGAAGCCCTGCCGTGACGTAGCCGAAAACAGGATCCCCGCGGTCTCGGTATCTCCCGCTGCAAAGCCGGTATCTCCTTCGGTCCCGTCCGCGCGTACGCGTACGACCATGCGGTTTGCATTCGCGATCCGTTCTGCAGGCGTCAGGGGCTGGGGCTCCGTCGGCTCCTGCCCTTCCCCGGGCGCAGCGGGCGTTCCGGAGGCAGATCCTTCCGGAGATTCGGCTCCGCCGGACTCCGCGGCACTTTCGGTTTCCCCTTCCGGTGACGTTTCCACCTCTTCGGGAAATGAGATAGTCTCTTCCTCCTCGGTCCAATGTCCCAGCCGCGACTCCAGCAGAGGGCGCGCCAGCACAAAGGTCAGACAGGCGATCAGGCCGAAGACAACGGCGGCCAGCACCAGAGCGCCGGCCCTTTTGGCTCTTCGCCGGCCGGCACTGCGCTTGGTGACCGTCTCCCGGAGAAAGTCTTCAGTTTTCTTTCCGCCGTTTTCCATATGCTCATTATAGCCGCCGGGGGGCATTTCGCAAAGGATAACGATTTTTTCCTTACAAGTCTTTGCATTGAAATTTCTGAAACTATCGTTATACTGATATGAGTAACTTTATGCCCTTGGTTTGATTTGTACGGCAATATCACTTTTTCGGGTCCTGAAGACCCCGGTCCGCGCACGGACCCGTAAAGGAAGCGCATGTACCAGTATCACAGAACACGGTGGACGAAACACCTGGACTTTATTCTGATCGATCTCATTCTTTTTGAGATCGCTATGTTTGTGTCCGTAATGATTCGATTCCGCTCGTTTCATCCCGCCGACTCGGACCGTTTCGTCCGCTCCGGCCTGATCCTGCTGGTCCTGATTCTGCTCTTCGCCATCCTGAGCAACAACTACTCCGGCATCCTTCGCCGTGAGACCCCGGGCGAATTTTTCTCCACACTCAGTTTTACGACCGTTATCATTGGTCTGTTCACTGTCTTTCTCTACATCTTTAAACTGGCGGATGCCTATCCGCGTTTTGTCTATATCTGCACCTGGTTCCTGGCGTCGATCTTTATCTTCTTCGGCAGGACCATACGGAAAAAACTGGTCCTTCGAAGGCCGGACACCGGTCATGCAAGCCGCCAGATTCTGATCATCACGACCGAAAATGAAGCGAAGGGCGTGATCACCCGCCTGAAAGAGCGGCGTCAGGGCAGCTACAACATCGACTCCATTGCGATCGTTGACCGGGATATGCGCGGAGAGACCCTCCGCGGCATTACCGTCTCCTCTTACCGGAACGACATTTTCGAATACATCCGCTCCACCGAGATCGAGGAAGTCTTTCTCCACCTGCCGGACAACCGCTCGCTGGCCACCTTCTTCTCCGACCACCTGAAGGAGATGGGTCTGACCGTCCATATGTCGCTGTCCTGGCAGAGTGAGAGCGCACAGCGGAACACCCGCGTCGAATCGTTCGGCGGCTACACCGTCCTGACCACGAGCGCGCGGATCATCTCCATGGGCCAGTTTGCGGCCAAACGCGCCATAGACATCGCCGGCTCCCTGATCGGCATGGCCATCTGCGGCATCGTCTTCCTGATCGTGGCTCCCATTATCAAAAAGCAGTCGCCCGGGCCGGTGATCTTCTCCCAGGAACGCATCGGAAAGAACGGCAAGCGCTTCATGCTCTATAAATTTCGCTCAATGTATCCAAATGCGGATGCGTGGAAAGAGCAGCTTCAGGAGCAAAATGAGATCGAGGACGGTCTCATGTTCAAGATCGAGAACGATCCCCGGATCTTCCCGTTCGGCCACTTTTTGCGCCGCACGAGTCTGGATGAGTTTCCCCAGTTCGTCAATGTCTTCCTGGGCGATATGAGTCTCGTGGGCACACGCCCGCCGACCGTCGACGAGTGGGAAAAATACGAATACCACTACATGAAACGACTGGCCATCAAACCCGGCATCACCGGTCTCTGGCAGGTCAGCGGCCGCAGCGAGATCAAGGACTTCCGGGATGTGGTCGCGCTGGATACGCAGTACATCGACGAATGGTCTATCGGACTGGATATTAAGATCCTGCTGAAAACCATCTTTGTGGTGTTTTCGCGCCGGGGCGCTTCGTAAAATATTGCTTGCCAAACAAAAAGGTGTGTGATATTATCTAATTCGCTTATGACGTGGGAGCGAGTTCTCCTGATCCGAAAAGCGTTTGCGGCTCCATGGTCAAGAGGTTAAGACATCGCCCTTTCACGGCGGTAACCCGGGTTCGATTCCCGGTGGAGTCAT
>CAYLPO010000184.1:0-4188 GCA_964385575.1 uncultured Lachnospiraceae bacterium
CGTATGGATGTGTTCCAGGTAATGCAGCTGATAGACTTCTGTCTGACGCTTGTCATGCTCGGGATCATGCTCCAGAGCAGAAAAAAGTGACCGTAATCCCTGAGTCGACGTCGCGGACTACGGTCACGTAACTCGCAGTCAGGGCTGACCGCTTAAGGCGGCAGCACCTTCCTACAGTCTTTATAGCATTGCCCCGAAAGGATGTCAATCTGCGCGCAGGATATCAAACTCCCGCAGCTCCACGCCCAGATTCGGAACGATCACCTGCCCCGGATGCGGGCAGTCCGAAACCGGGTTTCCATCGGCGTCCAGCATTCCGTGCACTGTCACCGGCATGTCCGCACACCCTGGCCGCATGACGACGATCTGATCCCCGACCGAGAACTTGTTCTTCTGACGGAAGAAACAGCGGCCGTCACCGCCCTGCTCGATCAGGCCCAGATAACGTGCGGTCTGCTCTGCCTGGCCCCCTGCATAGTCCTGCGCCGACGCGTCCGGCTGCCCGAAATAAAACCCGGTGCAGAACTCCCGCGCCTCGACGCGGCGGATCTCCTCCAGATAACTCTCCTTATTCCGCTCATAGGTCTCCCGCGACTCCGCCAGATCATCCAGCGCGCGGCGGTAAGCCCGCGTCACGCTCGCGACATAGAGCGCATTCTTCATGCGCCCTTCGATCTTCAGACTGTCAATGCCGGCTTCGGCCAGCTCCGGCAGATGATCGATCATGCAGAGATCTTTTGAGAAGTAAAGATAGGTCCCGCGGACATCCTCTTCGACCGGGAGATACGCGCCGGGACGGGTCGCTTCTTCCAGCGCATACATGCCATCCGGCACACAGCCGCCCGTATCCGGCAAGCAGTCGTTTTCCTGCTGCCGGGACAGCGAATACTTCCACCTGCACGAATGCGTGCAGTCCCCGCGATTTGCATCCCGCCCGGCCAGAAACGAGCTGATCAGGCACCGCCCCGAATAGGAGATGCACATGGCGCCGTGCACGAAGCACTCGATCTCGCAGTCTGCGGGGATCTCCCGGCGGATCTCCGAAAGCTCTGCCAGAGTCAGCTCGCGCGCCGCGACCAGCCGCCGCACGCCCAGCTCATACCAGAAGCGCCAGGTCGCCGCATTCGTGTTGTTTGCCTGCGTGGAGATATGCACCGGCACCTCCGGCACACACTCCCGCGCCGTGCGGAACATGCCCGGATCCGAGATGATGAACCCGTCCGCGCCTGCCGCGGCATAGGCAGGCAGGAGCTCCCGCGCCGCAGCAATGTCATCGTCCCACGCGAACACGTTCGCCGCGACATAGACCTTCACGCCGTGTGCGTGTGCGAAAGCCATGGACTCCGCCATCTCCGGCAGCGCAAAATTTCCGGCCTTCGCCCGCAGGCTCAGCCGCTCACCGCCGATATAGACCGCATCCGCGCCGTATAACACAGCGACCCGGAGCGTCTCCGGGTCACGTGCTGGAATGAGAAGCTCAGGCATCCCGCTCCTCCAGTTTCTTTTGAATCTCTGCGATCATGGACCGAAGCTCGGCGTTCTCGCTCTTCAGGTTCTGAATCTCTGCTTCCAGAGGATCCGGCAGATCCGCGTGTTTCAGCTTCATCTGCGGCGCGTCGTGATCTTTCCGCTCAACGATATGCCCCGGCACACCGACCACCGTGGAGTTCGGCGGGACCGGATGGATCACGACCGAACCGGCTCCGATCTTCGAATTATCCCCGACCTCAAACGAGCCCAGGACTTTCGCGCCGGCGGACACCATGACATTGTCCCCGAGCGTGGGGTGACGCTTCCCCTTCTCCTTTCCGGTACCACCCAGAGTGACGCCCTGGTAAAGCGTGACATTGTCCCCGATCTCGGAGGTCTCGCCGATCACGACGCCATGGCCGTGGTCGATGAAGAGGCCCTTCCCGATCTTCGCGCCCGGATGGATCTCGATCCCGGTCAGCCGCACGGCCGCCTGCGAGATCAGGCGCGCAGGAAAATAGTACCCCTTCTTATAAAGTTTATGCGCGATCCGATACCAGAAAATGGCATGGAAGGAAGGATACAGAAAGACTTCCGCGTCCGAATGGATGGCAGGGTCGCGCTCCCGGATGACTTTTGTCTCCTCGTGGATATATTTCTTCAGAAAGCGGATGGGGTCCGCCGATCTCTTACTCATGTGTCCTCTCCTGTCAGTCTGTTTTGCAGCCGCCCGGCATACAACCTACCGGTTCGCTTCTATTTTCTGACATTAAAACATATGTGTCAATGCCCGCTCCGAATATGCCATGCGGATCAGCTCCTTCAGCGCCTCTCCGTCCACGAGGATGACCCCATTCTTTCGGGCCAGGCTGACCGCCTGCTTCGTGTAAGTGGAGTTCGTGACGACAATGCCGGCATTCCCGGTGTAGTAGCGCACCGCCGCGACAACCTCCTGTACGGCTTTGTTTCCGACGGGCTTCCCGTAGAACTTGGCCTGCACCACATAGATGAGCCCCTGCTTTTTCAGGATCAGGTCCGCGCCCTGGTCGCCGCCGGCCTTGTTCGTCAGCTGCGCGTCATAGCCCAGCCGGAAAAAGATGTTCTGCAAAAACTCCTCTAACTCCGCGCCGGTGCGGATCCCCGCCATGCTCATGTCTCCGTCCAGATACCGGTGCTCCGGCGAAAAATCTCCGCGGATAAAGCGGTCGCGCTCACTGTCCTTGCGCGCTTCGGCAACACCCGCTGCCAGATCCGCCTCCCACGCGCCGATATTCAGAAACATGCGGCAGATACCCTCAAAGCTCAGAGCCCCGCACAAGGGTCGCAACGCAGCGCCTGTGTAAAAGCGCAGCGCCATGGGATGCGCCATGTCATAGGCGCTGTAGTTTTCGGTCAGCTCCCGGAACACCCGCGCGCGGTATTCCCCGATGTCCGCCGCGCGGTTATACGCGTCAATGATCACCGGTTTCAGCGCGTCTTCGTAAGGTTCATAGACATGATCCGTGCCGTCAAGCAGATACTTCGCGATGAGGATCTTATAGGCGTTGATCATCATGCGGCCGCCGGTCTTCGCGCTGTAATCCCGGCAGTAGATCTCCCAGGTATGCGCGGTCACGGTCTCCACGTTCCGGTATTCAGCGAGCGTGTTCCGGATCATGCGCACGAAGTCGTCGGTTTCCGGGAGTCGCTCGATCACCGAATCGATCTGCATTGCGGTCTTCAGCGCATAGAACACCAGCAGCACGAGGCCGGTCGTGACCGCTTCCTCGTCCGCCTGCTCCACCCGGTCCAGGCGTTCGTAGATGCGTGCTGCAGCCTGACTGTGATCTTCCACGCTGATGCACTCGGTCAGAAACAGCCCGTCTGCATCGGTCTCCTCAATGTACCGCGAGAGCCAGTCGATCAGGGCTTTTCGATCCTGCGCATATCCTTTCAGGGTCTGCGCGCCCATGCGCTCTTTCCAGGCGGCCTTGAACTCCGGCTCCAGCTCGGAAAGCGCCGCCCGCACATAACTGTCCAGGTTCGGACCGGACGTGCTCTGCGCGGAAGGCCGGATAGCCCGCGTCAGCCGCGCCGCCACGGAGCGGTCCGGTTCCAGGACCGAGATCCCGTCCGTGTAGATCAGGCCAGCGGAATCCAGCATGAAATCATAAATAACAGATGTTATTCTTTCGTCGCTGATGTCGGTATAGGCGCGCAGCTGCCAGAACACCTCACTTAAGATACTGTTCCAGTACCAGTAGCCGCGCTCCACATGTTCCGCCATCACGCGGTCATTGGGATCTGTCTGTTTCGTTCGTTTCTTCATACTCTCAAGGCCGGTCACTGCCGGCAATGTCTATAACAGGATCTCCGCAAACACGGCATTGCTCACATCCTGGCCCGCCCGAGTCAGGCGGAAGCCTTCCGCCGTCCGCTCCAGAAATCCGGCCTGTTCCATCCGTTCCATCCCAGGCAGGTAGCGGTCCCAGGGTTTCCCGAAACGTTCCGCAAACTCCGCAGCTTCAACGCCGTCCGTGCGCCGCAGCCCCAGAAAGAAGAATTCTTCCTCCCGCTCCTCTTCGGTCAGAACCTGGACTTCGCAGCGCTCCGGAACGAACGCGGCGGACTTTTCAGCCGCCGAGCGTGCCGCAGCCAGGTATGCTTCCAGATCCCGCGTGTTCGAAAAGCGCGTTCCGTTCAGATAAGAAGACGCCCCCAGTCCGAAGCCCAGATAAG
>CAYLPO010000185.1:0-4177 GCA_964385575.1 uncultured Lachnospiraceae bacterium
GCTGCTCCTGTTCATAGCGGGGCATCTCGACATAGCTCGATGCCTCGGATTTCAGCCTTCCGCTGAGTGCCCTGTTCACTCCGTATACTATGACACGTTTGTTTAACTTATTCCTGATATACCGGACCACCGAGCCGAAATGCCCGTCGCCCGTGAAGATCACGTAAACTTCGATGTCCTTCCGGGTCGCCTCCTGGTAGATGTGGTCGAGCATGATGAAATCCGTGAAGTCCTTGTCGCTGCTTTCCTGAGCAATGCCGGTGTGAATCACCTTCGCACCCAGTTTTTCCAGCTTTTCACGCTCCGGGGCAATGAAGTTTACGCTGAAATTCGCGAAAACCAGAATGTCCTCGAGTTCGAAATACTCCTGAAGTTCATCCCGCCACGCCTCCAGGTCGGGGGTCATGGAAAACAGGTTCTTATAGGAATAAAACCAATGTTCATAATCCACGAAGGCCAGGGCTCTGGGTTTAGAGGTCTTTGACCTGGAAAACAAGCCCATAAAAATCGCCTTCTTTCTCTATAAAAATATCAATGATTTGCGGCAGCTCCGCCGCGCCTCAGGCCCGGTCAGCCCTCCGGCGCCTCAGGCTCCGTCTGCGGGTTCAGCTCCGCGTCCAGAAGCTGCGCCTCCTCACTTGACGGATACTCCGAGAGGAGCTTCTCCGCCCACTCCTGCGCCTGCGCCTCGTCGCCGCTGCCCTGATAAGCCTTCACCAGCCAGTACATGGCAGAGGTCGCGTCTTCATTCTCGCCGAGAGCAGCCTGCAGGAACTCGGCCGCACTTGCATATTCTCCGGCTTCGCACAGACTCTGCCCCGCGTTCACGAGCAGCTCCTGCGCATTCGGATACAGGTTCGCGTACTGCGCGTTATACGCGGACCAGAAGACCTCCTCGCTTTCGGGGATCTGCGAGGTGTCCACGGATAAAAGGTGCAGACACGCGGAAGCCGGGTCATCCGCCTGCACATAATAAAGAACGTTTGTCAGCTCCTGATATGCGCCGAGCTTTCCTGAGAGCGTGGCCGTGTCACCGACGTCTCCCTCGAGGGTACTGACCTGTCCCTCCAGTTCATCGACCCTGACCTGCAGCTGCTCGGCCTGTGCGCGCCAGACATTTTCCTCACCGGTGGACGTGACTGTGAGACGATTGATTTCCTCGTTCAATGCACGCATCCGCTGCGGCAGGACTGCCCGCATACAGATCAGTGACGCAATGAGCGCACCCGCGATCAGAAAGATCACAGAGCTGCTGGTCATGCGGAGGTTCGCCAGACGGGCGGGGCGAATCACGTCATCGCCGGAGATATGACGGAACGCTTCCTCCTCCCAGTTCCACTGTTCTTCTTCACTGCCCTTACGCTGGCGGCGGATCGCGATCACCCGGAGCTCATTCAGATAGCGGGCTGTGTCCGGATTGAACGCGTCGTAGCGCAGCGCGCGGCGGAGGACACGCTCCGCGCGGGAGTAGGATCTGCGCCGCAGATACAGAAGTGCCAGCAGCTGGTATGCCTTCAGGAATCCCGGATACAGATCGATCACTTTTCGGAGCGACATGATGGCCAGATCATCGCTCCCCTCTTCCACCATATAGACCGCACGGTTGTAATAGCCCAGTGCCATTTCGATATTGTGCAGTTCGGCGCTGTTCATCTGCACGCGGTCCAGAAAATAAGCTGCGAGATTCCCCTCCTTCTGCAGCTGGTCCGAAACGACCCACTGGGTCAATGCCTCAACAAACTCACCTGTCTGGTAGCACACGAGGCCCAGCAGGTTTCTGGCATTGATATTCGCGCTGTTCAGCCGGATAGCTTTCCGAAGATCCGTGACCGCGGCCGTAAAATCTTTCTCTCCGGCCTTCTCGAGGCCCATGTTATAGTACATGTCGGAGAGACGCGCAATATTTTCCAACGTCCACTTAACCGCCATATGCCCCGGTCCGGTTTCCTTTCGCGCTTTTCGCTTCCTGCTTCCTGTTCTCTTCCACGATCTCCATCAGGAAACCTGCGATATCCTGCTGTTCCAACTCCGCGCGTACACTCTGTGTGAGCATATCCGTGGTTTTTACCGGCGAAAACTTTGCCAGCTCTTCTTCGTAATTTAACATCGATCCTCCGATGGGGCGGCAGCGAGCCGCCCGTATCCGTTATTCCTGACCGCATAATCCACGCAGTCTACTATATTTTACTTCAGGTTGTTCCGCTATTCAATATTGCCCGTCTTAACAAAGTCTTACGAAATCTTACGATTCGCATAAGAAATGCCTCACGGGCCGGCGGTCCGTGAGGCATTTCCTTGAATAACATATGTTATTTTGCTTTCTGCTGCTCTTTTCGGCGGCAGCAGGTCACTTTCTGCTGTTGTTTACGGCGCAAAGCAGCGCGTCCACCGACGCCTTGATGATATCGGCATGGATCCCGGAACCCCAGTAGCGGCTGCCGTCTGGCGTCTCAATACCCACATAGGCGATTGCACGGGAGCTTGAGCTCTTCTCAAGCGCATGCTCGGTGTACACGATCAGCTGATACTCCAGCCCGTACTCCTTCTTCAGCGCGTTCGAAACCGCATTCAGGCGGCCGTTTCCGGTTGCGGTCGTAATATGTGTCTGCCCTTCGAACGTGCTCGTGATCTCCGCCGTGATCCCGTCGACCTGCTGGAAGTGCATCTCCGTGATATCGTACGGTGCGCGAATGTTCTCGAACTCCTTCTTATAGATCTCAAAGATCTCCTCGGGTTTCAGTTCGGTGTGCTTCACATCGGAGACCGCCTTCACCTTATAACCCACAGCCTCGCGCATCTCCTTCGGGATATGAAGACCGAAGTTCCGCTCGAGGATATATCCTACGCCGCCCTTGCCGGACTGCGAATTGATGCGGATGACGTCCGCGTCGTAGTTCCGTCCGATATCTTTCGGGTTGATCGGAAGGTACGGGACCGTCCAGGTGTTCGGCGCGTCCGTCTCGATGTACTTCATGCCCTTCGCGATCGCATCCTGATGAGAGCCGGAGAACGCTGCAAACACGAGCTCGCCCGAATAAGGACTTCTGGGATCGATCGTCATGCCGGTGACATCTTCGTAAACCTGGCAGATCCGGTTCATGTTCGAGAAGTCGAGCTCCGGGTCCACGCCGTGCGCGTACATGTTCATACCGACCGTGATGATGTCGACATTGCCCGTGCGCTCACCGTTTCCGAAAAGGGTCCCCTCGACACGGTCCGCGCCGGCCAGCAGGCCCATCTCGGTATCCGCGACGCCGCAGCCGCGGTCATTGTGCGGATGCAGCGAGAGCATCACGCTGTCACGGTACTTCAAATGCTTATGCATGTACTCGATCTGCTGTGCATACACATGAGACATGGAATGCTGTACGGTTACGGGAAGGTTGATGACCGCCTTCCGGTCCGGAGTCGGCTTCCAGACATCCAGCACGGCGTTGCAGACCTCGAGCGCGTACTCCGGTTCCGTGCCGGTAAAGCTCTCGGGGCTGTACTCAAAGCGATAGTCTGCGCCTGCTTCATTCGTCAGGTCATTCAGGAGCTTCGCTCCATCGACTGCGATCTGCTTGATCTCCTCCTTCGACATATGGAAGACCTGCTCCCGCTGTGCCACAGAGGTCGAATTATACACATGCACGATGATATTCTTCGGATTCTTCGCGCCGCGGATCGCCTCGAACGTCTTTCGGATAATGTGCTCGCGGGCCTGCGTCAGCACCTGGATGGTAACGTCATCCGGGATCAGGTCGCGCTCGATCAGCGCGCGCGTAAACTCATACTCGGTGTCGGAAGCCGCCGGGAAGCCTACCTCGATCTCCTTAAATCCGATCTCCACCAGCAGTTGGAAAAACTCCAGCTTCTGATCCAGGGTCATGGGGACCACAAGCGCCTGGTTGCCGTCGCGCAGGTCGACGCTGCACCAGACCGGCGCCTTCTCGACGTCGTCCTTCTTCACCCAGTCAAAACACTCTTCGGGAGGAAGGTAATACTGCTTTCTGTAGTGGCTTACATTCTTCATAACTGCTCTCCTTCTGATGCGCCGTCCGGAACGGCTTGTCGTACCGGTGTTCCCCGAAGGGCGGGCGCTTCACATGAAAAGAGCCTCCGCGCTCCGATGGACACACATCTGCCCACGGAGACGAAAGCCGAAACTTCCGCGGTACCACTCCGCTTCGCGCCC
>CAYLPO010000186.1:0-4133 GCA_964385575.1 uncultured Lachnospiraceae bacterium
GGACGAGCCCGGCGGGACCATGACCGCCGTGGCGCTGCCCGATACCGAGAGCGCGTTTCTGGCCACGCACCGGATGTATTCGCCGGATGACTGCCGGAATGCGTCGATCGTGCTGTGCCGGTATGAAGATCATCTCTGGACTGTCCGTACCCTCGCAGAGCTGCCGGGCGTCCACCGTTTTGACATCCTGCCCCGAAACGGTGTGAACTATCTGATCGCCTGTACCATCAAGAGCGATTACAAGCATGACGATGACTGGCGCTTCCCCGGAAAAGTCTGGGCCTGCGCGCTGCCGGATGCGCTGTGTACGGCTCCCGGTGAGCCCATTGACCTTCCCGAAGATTACCGCCTGCCTCTGGTCCCCATCCGGGAAGGCCTTCTGAAAAATCACGGCTATTCGCGCAGCGACGAAGACGGCGTCCTCGTCGGCATCGTGACCAGCGAGGAGGGTGTCTTCCGCTTTACGCCGCCCGTGACCCCGAACGGCGCATGGACCGTGGAACAGCTTCTGGAAGAGCCTACCAGCGACGCGCTGTTCATCGACCTGGACGGCGACGGCGTGCAGGAAATGCTGACATTGTCCCCGTTCCACGGAGATACGCTGAAGGTATTCGCGCTGTGCGGCGGCCGCTATGAGCAGGTCTGGGAAGACGAAAAGAAGCTCCCGTTCGCGCATGCCATCTGCGCAGCGGAGGGCGCGGCGACAGCGGATGGCGCGCAAGACAGCGACCGGGCGATAACATTGCCCGCTCATTTCGCGGTCATCGGCCACAGGCAGGGTGACAGAGACCTGCTCGCGGTATATCATAGAGACGGACGGTACGCCGTCGAGGTGCTGGACCACGATGTGGGGCCGGCAAACGCGGTCTCCTTCCCGCTGGACGGGATCACCCGCATCCTCGCTGCGAACCGCGAAACGAACGAAGTCGCATATTACACTGTTTCATAGGAGGAAAAGACATGTACTTTACCGAGTATGATCCACTGACCGAAGACTATGTGCGCGAACAGCTGCGGGCTGCCCAGTCCGCGGAAGGCAGCCAGCCTGCCGACTGTCTGCGGGGCCTTTCTTTCCGGTTCCGCTCCGACAGCCCCTTTGCGCCGGACGAGCTTCGCTGTGCGTTTGCAGATGACGGGACACTGCGCTTTACCGAGAACGGTACGGCCTGCAGTGTCCCGTATTCTTTTGCGGAGAAAGGTGATCTGCTGCTCATCACACTTCTGGTGCCGGACACCGACCGGGGCTGGCACCTGGTCCTGGACCGGAAGACCTGGGCCGCAACAGCCTTCGAGACCTGGTTCGGGATCACGGTTCCCGTGGGCTATGACCTGACGGGGCAGCGGCCGCCCTCGTCCTTCCGGGATATCCCGCGCGAGGTGCAGCGCCAGTACTATTTCGGCTGGGCGGACACCGGAGCGAACGAACCGCCGGCCAAACTTCACTCGACCACGAATCTGATCGAGGGACGCGGCCTGCACTGGCAGTATGAGGACGGCACCGAGCTTCTGACCTTCTACCCCAGCGTAGTCTGCTGCACCGTCGTGGAGCTGGGCGCTGCCATGGGCAGCATCACCGTGACGCAGGCGGCGGATTATATCAAACTTCGCGACGAGATCTTCCTCTGCGCCCGCTGGGAGCCGGAGTTTACCGGGATGATGCATCTCGACATCATGAACTTTTTCGACATGGATGCTTTCGGCATGGAATTCGGCTTCGGAAAAGATGACCGCCTGACCTGGCGGATCACGAAGGCCAGGCTGCAGCTGACCGGTGACGCCGCGCATCTGGAGAAGATCACTTCCACCGGCGATGCGGGACAGGTGTTCCGCGGCTACGGGGAGAAGAAGGGCGCGCGGTACGCATACCGGCCCATGGACATCGACGTCCCCATGCCCCGGGAGCAGGCGCTGGCCTGCGCCGCCGCGAAACAGGATATCCTGGCCGGCACATCGGTCAATATCATGCAGTCCTACCATCATCTGCCCTTCTGCGACGAGCTCGCCGGGCGGCAGTTCACGGTGCGGCCGGATCATGAACGGTACACCGCCGCACCTTGGAGCGGCAGCGGAAACAATGCAGCGGAGGCCGGCATTGCCGTCGGCCGGGAACCCGGCGCGGCCAATGTCATCGAATATGACGTTCTCTCCGTCGACCGCCTGCGCTGGCGCGTCCCGGGCGGGGAATGGACCGAAGAGACCTACGCCTGCTTCCGCCCGGATAAAGACCTGTACTTCTTCTCGCATATGCTGACCGGCGACCCGGATCTGTGCTGCGTCTCGCAGGTGCTGGACTTCCGGAACGGACTGACCACCACGGTCATCGCCGGGCTGGGCAACTGGCGCAGCGAATGGGAGACCGGCGCGAACGTCTTCGTCGGCACGCTGGAGTACGGGGATCTGAAGCCGCCGTTTGCCAGACGTCATCACTTTACCGACGAGCTGGTGGGCAAGTGCTTTGCCTGGAACTACGGCGAGAACATGCAGTCCATCCACATTTACAGCACTCCGGAGAGCTACAGCTGGACCATCTTCCAGGCGGACAATTCCGGCGGAGCCACCTGGTCCGGCCCCTGCTTCTACATGAAGCTGCGCCCGGACGTCTATCTGCTGCAGTGGACGGAGGAAAAATGCAACGGCTGCCAGGGTCTGGTGGTCTTCAACCGCCGGATCCAGCACGACAGCGGGTTCTTCTACGGGACCAGCGCGGACGGTATCCGGCTGCAGGTGACCGGAGCGCACATGCGCGAGCTGGGAAGCTACGATATCTTAAAATATTTTGGGCGGGGGATCCGCTGAAGCAGATCAGCCGGGTTGACCGGCACAGAAAGGAGCATAACTATGGCAAAATACGGAGCCGGCGTGTATTCAGTATACGACATGCCCCATGATCAGGAAATCGAGCGGCACGGCCTGACCGACGGGAGAACCTTCACGGAAGCAGAGCATGAGATCCCGGTGGTTCGCGACGTGGATGTGGTCGTGGTCGGAGGCGGCCCGGGCGGCGTCGCCGCAGCCATCACCGCTGCCAGAAACGGCGCGAAGACCGTCCTGCTGGAGCGCTACGGACACCTGGGCGGCATGGCGACCGGCGGCCTGGTGAACATCATCCCGAACCTGGGCGACATCTACGGAAAACAGTGGATCGGCGGCTTCTGCCAGGAGTACATCTCCCGGCTGGCGGCACGTGACGCCGCAAGCTTCACGCTCCCGGAAGCCTGGGGCAAACCTCATCCCGGCGAAGTGGCCAAATACCTGAAGGCAAACATGCGCCACTTCTACGTCCGGAAAAACCCGGCCGGGGAGGACGTCGCGATCTATTCCGCCGTCATTGACCCTGAGGTTGGAAAAGACGAGCTGAACATCATGTGCGAAGAGGCCGGCGTGGAGCTGCTCCTGCACTCGTGGGTGGCGGCGCCGATCGTGGACGGAAACACCGTGAAAGGCGTCCTGGTCGAGACCAAGTCCGGCCGCCAAGCGCTGATGGCAAAGGTCGTGATCGATTCGACTGGCGACGGCGACCTGCTGATGGGCATCCCGACCCAGACCGAGGAGTATATGCGGCCGGGTTCGCGCATTGCCCAGTTCGGCTTCTGCTTCTGGATCGCGAACGTGGATCTGGACGAATATGACTACGTGGAAAAAGAAGAGCCGGAGAAGAACAAGGCAGCCTTCGATCAGATCACCGCGGAGGGCGGACGGCCGTTCTTCTGCCGCGGGCTGCTGGATAATCAGACCGGCGTAGTGTGGGTGCACCGGCTGATCGGTTCGCTGCATCAGACCGAACCGGAGGAGATGACTTACATCGACACCGGCGCCAGAAAGTTCGCGGTCAAGAGCTGGGAGCTCATGAAGAAGTACCTGCCCGGTTTTGATAAGAGCTTCATCATGCAGACTGCGCCGCAGCTGGGCACTTCCGGCGGTCGGCGGATCGTGGGCGAGTACTACCTGACCGAGGACGACATGGACCGCGACGAGCCGTACGAGGATACCATTGCCATCTTTGCGGACAATGACCGCGGCGACGCCTCGCTGGAGCACCCGAAGACCTACGTGCCCTACCGCGCGCTGGTGCCGAAGGACATCGAGGGCTTCCTGGTGGCCTGCCGCGCATTCTCTGCGGACCACGAGTACAG
>CAYLPO010000187.1:0-4101 GCA_964385575.1 uncultured Lachnospiraceae bacterium
TGGAATTCGAAGACGGCGAGAGCGGCGAGTACATGGTCGTGGACATCTTCGAGGCGGACGGCAGGGATTACATTGCCCTGACGCCGGAAGCGGATTTTGACAATGACGACGAGACGCTGCTCCTCTACTACCGCTACGACGAGGACGAGAACGGCGAGCCCATTCTGGGGCAGATCGAGACCGACGAGGAATTCGACAAGGTCCTCGACGCGTTCGAGGTCATCATGGACGAGATCGAATATGACGAGATGGCGGACGCCGTAGACGGCGCCGAGTAATATGACAGCAGGGACGGTTCTCTTTCTTTCTGCCGTCTCTTCAGATCAACAGTCTTCAGACAAACAAAAGGCAGAGGCTTCCTCAGGGAACGCTCTGCCTTCTTTATATTTAAAACTCAGATAAACTCTGCCTTGTTTCCTGTCCGCGGCAGAGGCGTTCGTTCCGGAAGCCCGTCCGGTGTGTCTGCGAAGCCGATCGCGACCGCGCCGTATACGCGCTCATCCTCTTCCAGCCCTAGTACCCGCTCATATGCCAGCAGCGCGGGATCCTCGTTTAGCCAGCGAAGCTGATTGATCCAGCAGCTTCCCAGATCCAGCGCGTTTGCCATCAACATCATGTTCTCCAGTGCGCAGGCAGTGTCAGCCATGTTATTGCCATAATCCTTTTTATTCGCGGCAATGATCAGTGCCGGCGCGTGATAGTGGAACACATAGCCTCCGCGCTTCGCAGCCTGAATCGCAAATGCCAGTGAACGATAGGTATCTTCCGTGACTTCCATCCCGGCGAAAGCATCCCGGGCCATCTCCGCGAGGCGCGCGAGAATTGCCGGATCCGTCACGACGAGGAAGTGTCCGGTCTGGTTATTCCCGCCGCTCGGGGCGTATCTCCCGGCTTCGACGATCTGCTCCAGGAGTTCGCGCGGCACCGGGCGGTCCTGGTATTTGCGGGTACTCCGTCTGCTTTTGATAAAGTCAAGCATCGACTGCTCCTTTCTCGCGTTTTTACGACCGGTTACACGATCTGCAGCATCATGATCTCCGTTCGATCAATCCGCGCACTTCAGCACCGTCACCGACAGCGGCGCCAGCCGCAGCCGCACACTGTTCTCGCGGCCGTCGCACTCGGACTCTTCGGTCTCAAGGATGACCGGCTCGCAGGCTTTCGTTTCACCGGCGGCATCATGGCCTGAAACTGCAACTGTCTCGCGGTCCGCAGCCGAGCTGCCGTTCGTCACGCCGCTTCCGCCGTACTCGACCGCGTCACTGTTCAGGATCTCGGTCCAGCTGCCCGCAAACGGCATGCCGATCTTATAATCCTCGTAGGTCGCCGAGGTAAAATTCGCGATGACGACCAGGGTATCCTCTTTCGTCTTCCCTCTTCGAATATATGAATAGACGGACTGCTCCGCATTGTCCGCATTGATCCACTCGAAACCAAACGAATCCTGATCCAGACTCCAAAGCGCGTTCTGCTCACGGTACACCCGGCTCAGGTCCTTCACAAAACGCTGCAGGCCGGCGTGGATGTCATACTGCAGGAGGTCCCACTCCAGACTTTTCCCTTCGTTCCACTCACTGTACTGGCCGATCTCATCGCCCATGAACAGCAGCTTCTTCCCGGGATGCGTGTACATGAAGCCGTAGGCCGCGCGCAGATTTGCGAAGCGGCGCCACTCATCGCCGGGCATCTTCCCGATCATCGCGGATTTCATGTGGACGACCTCGTCGTGGCTGAGCACCAGAATGTAATGCTCGGAATAGATGTAGGTCGAAGCGAAAGTCATCTCGTTATGATGATACTTCCGATGCTCTTCTTCCTCGTGCATGTAGCCGAGGAAGTCGTGCATCCAGCCCATGTTCCACTTGAAGGTGAAGCCGAGGCCGTCCTCGTTCAGATCGCCCGTAACACCGGGCCATGCCGTGGACTCCTCCGCGATCATGACCGTGCCGGGAGCCAGACCGCCGACCACGGAATTCATGTGTTTCAGGAAGCCGACCGCCTCCAGGTTATGATTTCCGCCGTACTCGTTCGGCACCCACTCGCCGTCCTTCTTCCCGTAATCCAGGTAAAGCATGGAGGCAACCGCGTCCACACGCAGGCCGTCGGCATGAAACACGTTCAGCCAGTAGAGCGCGTTCGCGATCAGGAAGTTCTTCACCTCGTTCCGGCCGTAGTCGAAGATCAGCGTACCCCATTCCGGATGCGAGCCGCGGCGGGGGTCAGGATGTTCATAGAGCGGCGCGCCGTCGAAACGGGCCAGGCCTTGCTCATCGCGCGGGAAATGTGCCGGAACCCAGTCCAGGATCACACCGATTCCCTCCTGATGGCAGCGGTCGACCAGATACATGAAACCGCCCGGGTCGCCGAAGCGGCTCGTCGGCGCGAAATATCCGGTGACCTGATAGCCCCAGGACTCGTCGAGCGGGTGCTCGAGCACCGGCAGCAGCTCAATGTGCGTAAAGCCCATCTCCTTCACATAGGCGACGAGCTCGTCCGCGATCTCGGTATAGCCGAGGAACGTCCCGTCCTCATGCCGCATCCAGCTGCCGAGGTGTACTTCATAAATGTTCATGGGAGCGGTCAGCGGATCCGCCTGCGCGCGAGCCTCCATCCAGACGGCATCATGCCACGGATAGGGGCGCAGGTCATAAACGCGGGAAGCCGAAGCAGGCCGGAACTCGGTCCATTTGCCAAAGGGGTCGGATTTATAAATAAGTTTGTCGTCCTCGGTGAGGATCTCAAACTTATAGCGGTCGCCATCCGTCAGGTCCGGGATAAAGATCTCCCAAATGCCGTCATCCAGCCGGCGCATGGCATGACGGAGGCCGTTCCAGTTATTAAAATCACCGACAACGCTGACGCGAAGAGCATGAGGTGCCCAGACACCGAACAGGACACCGGGAACGCCGCCGATCTCGGTCGGGTTCGCGCCGAGCTTCTCATAGATCTGGTAGTGCACGCCCTGGCCAAACAAATAGATATCCATGTCGGAGATGCCGGGCGGAAATGCGTATGGATCATATGCAGTCCAGCGAGTGCCGTCGGCATACATGGTCTCGAGCCGGTACCGGGGGGCGGGCGCAGCGGCGATGTCATCTCCGGCGCCGCCCTTATCGGAGCGCGTCTTACTTACCGCGGCATCAGCCGACTCCCACACTTCGGCGGGGATCACGACCTCATAAAACCCGGCGTCGTCTTCCTTGCGCATGGAAAAGCGCAGCGGAATGTCATCCGCCACATAAAGCAGGACAGCCATTCCTGCCGCCTCCGGGTTCAGAGCCCGGACCGCCATCCCGTCTTCGGTCATGTGCGGTCCCAGGACCGTGTGCGGGTCCCGGTGCGTTCCCGTGATAACTGCTCTGATGTTTCCGAAGTCGAATGCCATAGGAGGCTCTCCTTTCGCTGCACGTTTCGCCGCTCTGCCGAAATGTACCGGCAAACGAACATGTCATATTAAAGCAATTATAACATGAAAAGGAAGCGTCCCCAATGAAATCATGTTTGGGCACAAAAACGAACTCCGCAGCCCCAATCTTACCCGGCCGTATCCAACCCGGTCAGACGGTCCAGGCGGAACTTGAACATATGATTAAAGAGCGCCACCGCCCGACCAACGCCGAGCACCGCAACGACGGTGCCGACATTGACCGCAAAAAAGCTGTGCGTTGCTGCCAGACCGATCACCAGCGAGACTGCCACATTCAGAATATCAAAGATGTTCTTCGTCAGGCCGGTGGGCTTTCGCGCGGCATCCGCGATCACCTGTACGATGCCGTCGCTGGGCGCCGGGATCAGCCGGGTATCCAGCACCATGGCAGCGCCGAAGCCGGTCAGGATCACCGCGATGATCAGGATCACGAAGCGGAAGGGAATACCCGATAAAAAGCTGCCGGGAAAATCCGTCGCAAAACTCGGGATCAGCGCGATCAGGACATTCATCAGACGCGTAAAGAGAATGCTCACCGCGATCTGCAGCACATCCAGCACCAGAGTCAGCTTCAGCCCGCGCGGGAGCCGGCCCTGCCGATACATCACGATATGAAGCACAACCTCCACCACGATGAAAATCAGATACTGTACCAGCGTGGTGTTTCCGAGATT
>CAYLPO010000188.1:0-4090 GCA_964385575.1 uncultured Lachnospiraceae bacterium
GGGCACCGGGACCGCATTGATCTTCAGAAAACCATGCGGCGATACTCATGGAAAACAGGAGCCGCCCTCAGTATTTCCCATATTTTTCTATCGCCTCTCTCCACGCGTGCATGTTTTCCGGCGGCACCTTGTCCAGCGCCACGGTATTGCTGGAGATGTATCCGCCGCCCGGCATCATGATATCCAGTGTGCGCTTCACTTCTTCCTCGACGTCCTCCGGCTTTCCGAACATCAGCGTTCCGGTCTTCATGCCGCCGCCGATGCAGGCGATGCCGCCCAGCTTTTCCTTCGCCAGCTTCAGATCCACATTTTCGAATAGATAGATCACTTTTCCGGGTTCGATATCGCGGATGTAGTCGAGCCGGCTCGTGTATCCGCCCTCGCAGAAAACGATCGGCGTCAGGTCCGCGGCGATCGCGGCCTCGAGGGCGCGCTTCAGGACGGGCCAGTAATGATCGCGGTATTTGTCCGGAGACATGAACATCTCCGCGCCGCAGTGCAGCGGGACGAAGATATATTTCTGGTGCGACATCTTCGCGGTGGCGATCGCGGCCGGAATGGTCATATCGCCCCACAGCGCGCAGGCCCGGTCGACGTCCTCCGGCTGGATCACGATGTCCAGGCACAGCTCCAGCAGTCCGCGGACGTGGTCCGCGAAATCGTCAAACGGCGTGATCATGCTTGCGCTGCCGAAGGTCGGATAGCCGGCATTGCGCACGATCTCGTCCACCGCCGCAGCCTTGCCCAGATACTCCATGATCTCGCTTCCGGCCCGGATCAGGTTCCGAAGCGCCGCCTGCACCGGAGGCAGCCCGAACGGCGTATAGGCGAGCACGCACTGATTGACCATCCCGTAGGGGTTCAACATCGCGAGCCCCTCGAGCCCCTTCATCTTCTGCGGGACGATCTTCGTCAAGAGGTACAGCGTGGGATCCTTGAAGAACTCCTCATACAGGTCCTCGTCCAGGAAGCTGCCGTCGATGTACTGGTACGAGGTGTTGTCCGGCAGATTCCAGTACGGTCCAGGCCATCTGCTGTACTTATAACCCAGCGTCTCCATCGGCGGGATCGGGAAATGCGACGGCGTCCAGACCAGATCCGGATCGTAGTCTTTCAGATAGCGCTCCATCACCGGGATCATGCAGGTCGGATCCGTCATCCATTCCCGGACCGTGGTGAGTCCCGGGTAGTGGGTCGCGTAAAGGTTATTCGTCGAAGGCACAAACGGTACCCGGTCCGGCTCCCGCAATGCCAGCACTGTGTCCAGCCGTTCGATGCGCTGCGCGAACTGCGCCGCTTCCGGCGTCATCCCGGGCGACGTCCCGGGCGCTCCGCCAAGGCTCTTTTCACTCATATGATCTCCCCTTTCTCAAAACTTTCATTTAAGAAAACCCCGCCGAAAACAAAAGCTTTTCGGCGGGGTACGAATTCCGGTATGTGCAGTTATGTGAGACTCCGCTCAGACTGACGCGATTTTTTGTGAAAAGGCGGCTTGTTACAGCGGCGCTTCCGGATTGCACCGGATCAGCAGCTTCGCCGCGCTCGCCTTCGCGAAATCCGCGAACGCCTGCGGCGCGTCGTCGATATCGTAGGTAGGACCGATCAGCCCGTCCATATCCAGGCAGTCCAGCAGATCCACGCTCTTCGGGAACAGCGCAGGGTTCGTGAACACGAACTGCAGGCGCGCTTCCTTCATGTAGAGTTCATAGAGGTTGATCGGCAGCTCGTAATCCATGGGATAGACCGCGAAATAGACGATGGTGCCCGCCTTGCCGATCATGTCGGGGCACAGCGGAGCAGCCGACTTCGCGCCGCTCATCTCGAAGACGACATCGAAACCGATCCCGTCGGTGATCTCCATACATTTCTCCACGACGTTCTCGCAGGTCGGGTCGATCACATGCTGCGCGCCCAGCTTCTTTGCAAGCTCGCGGCGCTCGGGCGATGGCTCGATGACCGTGATGCGGGTGCCGCCGCGGTACTTGACCAGGTTCAGCATGATCAGGCCGATGGAGCCCGCGCCGGACAGGCAGACCGTGCTTCCCATCTTGAAATCGGCCAGCTCGATGCCGCGCGACGCGGTCGAGATGGGCTCGACCAGAGCGGCTTTCTTGAACGAGACGTGATCCGGGATCTTCACCAGCTGGTTCGAATAATACGTCCGGTATTCTGCCATGGCGTCCATGGGCTTCTTCTCGGGCTCGAAACCGGCGTTATCGCAGTGCATGGGCAGGCCGCGCTTGCAGTGCTCGCACTCGCCGCAGCCGGGGCTGGGGATGGCGGCCACGCGGTCGCCGACCTTCAGTGTGGTCTTCTTCGCGGCCTCTTCACCGATCTCGACGACGGTGCCGGAGACCTCATGTCCCATGATCATGGGCGGCTTCAGACCATACAGTCCGTGCATGACGACATGGACGTCGGTGGCGCACAGCGCGCAGTACTCAACTTTGATCTTAACCTCATCGGGCAATGTTACGGGCTCGGGGATCTCGCGGACCTCGACCTCGCCGGGCGCGGAATAAAAAACAGCTTTCATCGGGGATCTGCTCCTTTCGTGCATAAATACTAACAGATGTGGATATTATAATCCCAAACAGCGATTTTGGACAATGCAAACAGCACGCCGGCATTGTGAAATGCTTTGTGGATTTTTGGGAAACGGCCGCGTATTTTGTCACATCTGCATTGTGATTTCACGTTGTTATTATCGTGAAAAACGTATAAAATTAATAACACCAGTGCGGTATTTTTCGGCAGTATCACAGAGTAAGAGTACCGCATCTTTTTCTGTGCAGAGCATGACTTAAGTGCGGCGCAGGGATCTGTGAATTCACTTCATTGTCATTGAAATCAGCAAGGAGGTAATTGCGATATGAAATGTATTTCCGTCGTCAAGGTCGGCAGCCTCAGAGATCCGAACCCGGAGACCAGAGGTCAGGTTGACGTCCTGGACATCCCCGAGCAGGAGCTCGGCCCCGAAGACGTCCGCATCAAGGTCGCTTACTGCGCGATCTGCGGTTCCGATCCACACCTGGTCGAGAACATCTTCGGATGGGACCCGCCCTTCGGCATGGGTCATGAGCTCTCCGGCGTGATCGTCGAGGTCGGCGAGAAGGCCACGAAGAAGGGCCTGAAGGTCGGCGACCGCGTGGCGGGCAACTTCCTGCATTTCTGCGGCACCTGCTACTACTGCCAGAACGGCCAGCAGCAGTTCTGCACGCACGCGGACGAGTCGAACAACCCCGGCATGGCCGAGACTGTGGTCTGGCATGAGTCCCAGGTTTATAAGCTGCCGGATGACGTCAGCCTGAAGACCGGATGCCTGCTGGAGCCGGTGTCCGTCGCGACCCGCATCAGCGACAAGGTCGACCTGAAGCTCGGCCAGCGCGTGGCCATCTGCGGCGGCGGCCCCATCGGCCTCCTGGCCCTGCAGGCCATGTCCATGGGCGGCGCTTCCCAGCTGACCCTGATCGAGCCGATCGCCGAGCGCCGCGAGCTCGCGATGAAGTACGGCGCAACCGACGTCATCGACCCGATGACGCAGGATACCGTGACCGCCGGCCTCGAGCTGACGAACGGTCTGGGCTATGACGTCGTGATCGACTGTTCCGGCAGTCCCCGCGCGGCGTATCCGCTGCCCCAGCTGTGCTCCCGCGGCGGCAAGCTGATCTATGCGGCCATGTACCCGAACGACTGGGAGATGCCGCTGAACCTGTACAAGTACTGCTATTATAACGAGCTGACCATCACCGGTCTGTACGTGTCGCCGTACGCGTTCCCGAGAGCAGCGCAGATCATGAAGCGCTTCGACCTCGAGGCGTTCACCCAGAAGGTGTTCGACATCGACGACGCCAAGGCTGCGTTCGAGTGCCAGATCTCCGGCAAGTACCCGAAGGTCCTCATTCGCTGCAATGAGTTCCCCGGTGAGTAATACAGCATTTAGAAAAGGAGAAGCAACTTATGAAAGTCAAGCCTTATGATATGGCTACCGTACATGAGCTTGAGGAAGCGGCTTATAACGTAAGAAAGACGCTCCTGACGCTCGTGTACAACATCGGCATGGGTCACCTCGGCGGAGAGCTCTCCATGG
>CAYLPO010000189.1:0-4084 GCA_964385575.1 uncultured Lachnospiraceae bacterium
GCCGATCTCCAGGGACGCCAGCGTCCGCAGCTCTTCCTTCTTCTCTTCCGGGATGAACTTGTCGATGGGGCCCTTATAAGAGCCGTCCTCAAGCACCTCGATATAGCCCAGGCCGCCCAGGCCGATCGACGTCGCGTATTCGAGCAGTTTCTTATGGAAGGATTTCGACATGTCCGCATGCACGCGGATCGCACGCACGGTCTTTCCGATAAACGGCTTGAACAGGCAGTCCTGGAAGAATGCGCTCAGGTCAATGATCCGCAGCGGGTTCCGCAGATCCGGCTTATCCGATCCGAACTCCAGCATGGCCTGCTTATAACTGATGATGGGGAAAGGTCTCTGCGTGACCACGGAGCCTTCGGGAGCGAACTTCTCGAACGTCTCGTACAGCACTTCCTCTCCGACCTCAAAAACATCCTCCTGGGTCGCGAAGCTCATCTCAAAGTCCAGCTGATAGAACTCGCCCGGCGAGCGGTCCGCACGCGCGTCCTCGTCACGGAAACACGGCGCGATCTGGAAATAGCGGTCGAAGCCTGCCGCCATCAGCAGCTGCTTATACTGCTGCGGCGCCTGCGGAAGCGCGTAGAACTTTCCCTTCCACTTTCTGGACGGGACCACATAGTCTCTGGCACCTTCAGGGGAGGAAGCGCTCTAGATGGGGGTCGTGATCTCCACAAACCCCATGTCCGTCATCTTTCTGCGCAGGAAATCCACCACCTTTGAGCGGAACAGGATGTTTTCCTTCACCTTCCGATTCCGCAGATCCAGGTAGCGGTACTTCAGACGCACATCCTCGCGGATCTCCTTCGAGGTCTGGATTTCAAAGGGCAGCACCCGCGACTTGCCCAGGATCTCCACAGACTTCGCCTCAAGCTCAATAGTCCCCGAAGGAATCTTCGGGTTATAAGTATCCTCGCTCCGGTGCTCCACCAGGCCTTCGATACTGACGCAGTCTTCCTTACTCAACCCGTCCAGCAGAGAGGTGTCGCGCATAACGACCTGAAGCACACCGTACATATCGCGCAGGTCCACGAACGAGACGCCGCCGTGGTCGCGGATATTCTCGATCCATCCGGCGACCCGCAGGGTCTTTCCCACATCGCCTTCTCCGATCCCGGAGATGACCACATCGCGGTAACGGTTCTCTACCTTCATCTCAGCAATTCTCCTCACTGTTAAAATTTACCTATAACATTTTAGCCGTCCACGGGCGAATGTCAAACGGTAATGCCCATCTGCACGCCGATAAACGTCACCACACAGGCGAAACCTGCGAAAAGCAGGAGGATTCCGAGCGCAGTCCCGGCAATGCCGGCCGCCAGATAAGTCCCTGCCGCATTCGCGGTAAACTCCGCGGGGTCATCCGGGTTCACCATGATATCCCGGTGCTCCCCGACATCGCCCAGCTTATTTGCTTCATCCGCAACCATCTCATAATGCTTTCCATTATAATCATAGGCCAGCGTCGTGATATTGCCCGCGCCGTGAATGGTCGGCTGAATGCTCCGGTGGCGCTCTGTGACCACCGCGGACAGCGGCACGGTGCAGCGCCTGACATGACGGATCCGGCGGGTAAAGCGCCAGACCAGCAGTATGCCGACCGCAATGCAGACGACCGCGGTCGTGATCAGTTTCGGGCCCGAAGGCAGTTGGTTCGTCATAATCTCGCCTCTCTCCCGCCTTTTGTAACATATCAGACGCTTGCTTTGCAATGTCGAACGGGCATATACTTGAAAAACAGTGTTTCAAATACACCCTTTTCGGGCACGATTATTGCGGGGCATCATATGGAATTCATCTATCATGACAATGACGGCGCAGCGGAACATTTTCCACTGCTGAAGCGGACCTGGGCCGAGATCGATCTGGACGCGATCGAGCATAACTACCGGATCCTGCGGGAGCGCATGCGCGGTGCGCGTTTCCTCGCGGTGGTAAAAGCCGACGCCTACGGGCACGGCGCGGTCCACGTCGCGAAGCTTATGCAGGAACTGGCGGCGGATTATCTCGCGGTCTCGAATCTTGAGGAAGCGATCGAGATCCGCCAGGCCGGGGTGACCATCCCGATCCTGATTCTGGGCCATACCCCGGAAGAATATGTGCCGCACCTGATCCGCTGGAATGTCACGCAGGCGGTCAGCAACCGCGCGAAGGGCGAGGCCTACAGCGCAGCGGTGCTGGCATATCGGGCAGAGTCCGGAGACGCGGACGCCACTTTAAAGGTTCATATAAAGCTCGACACAGGCATGACGCGCGTGGGGTTCCTCTGCGCGGGAGACATGACCGGGACCGCCCTGGATAATATCAGCGCGGTGTGCGGGCTTCCCGGCATTGCCCCGGAGGGCATCTTTACGCACTTCTCCGTCTCGGACGAGCCGGGTGATCCGGAGAACGTCCGTTATACCGAGGGCCAGCTGGCACTTTTCTCTTCCATGATCGAGCGCCTCGAAGAGCGCGGATGCCGTTTCGAGATCCGTCACTGCGCGAACAGCGGCGCGGTCGTGAATTACCCGGAGGAGACGCGCTTCGACATGGTCCGGCCCGGCATCCTGCTTTACGGCTGCGGCGACGGTGCCGCGGAGCTGGGGCTGAAGCCTGCCATGCGGCTCATGACCACGGTCAGCGTGATTCGCTATCCGGAAGCCGGCGCCAGCATCAGCTACGGACGCATGTACACGCTGGAAAAAAAGTCGCGTGTGGGCGTGCTGCCCATCGGCTATGCCGACGGGCTGCTGCGCGCGCTTTCGAACCGCGCGGTCTTCTCTTCCGCCGCGGGCCCCGTGCGGCAGATCGGGCGGATCTGCATGGATATGTGTATGGTGGACCTGGACTATATGCCGGATGTCGATATCGGCAGCGAGATCGAGATCTTCGGGCCGAACGCGCCGGTCGATGAGCTGGCGCGGATCGCGGGGACCATCCCTTACGAGCTGCTCTGCGCGGTCAATAAACGGGTACCTTGGATCTTCCTGCGGGGCGGGAAGGCGATCGGATCCGAGCACCGCATGTTTTTAGACGTTGACTAAAGCCAAGAACCGAGGGTCTTTACCGACCCCCGGTTCTTTTTATTATGCCGTATATGCAGTACCTATCTGCGCGCCGCACGTTTCCACGCCAGCGGCAGTCCCAGAACCAGCACCGGCATCAGCTCCAGACGGCCGATCAGCATATCCGCAATCAGCACGCCCTTGCTGAGCGGCGTCAGGAAGCCATAATTTGCGGCCGGACCGACCAGTTCCAGGCCGGGTCCGATGTTATTCAGCGTCGCCGCAACTGACGTGATCGTCGAGGACATATCCATATTTTCCACAGACAGCACGATGCACGACGCCACGAACACGATCATGAAGGTCACGAAGTAGCGATAGATTCCCGTGGCTGTCTCCGAATCCAGCGCCTTGCCTTCCAGATATACCTGGCGCACTTCCTTCGGCTGGACCGAGCGGCGCAGTTCGTTCCGCACGGATTTAAACAGCACGACCACGCGGCTGACCTTCAGGCCGCCGCCGGTGCTGCCGGCGCAGGCACCGATAAACATCAGGAGCACAAGCAGCCCCTTGCTGAACATGGGCCAGGCGTTAAAGTCCACCGTGGAAAAGCCGCTGGTCGTGATGATCGACGCGACCTGAATGAATGCATGGCGCACCGCAGTGGGGCCGGACGGGAACATGCGCAGCGTATTCACCGTGATCGCGACGACAGCCGCTGCGATCACGCCCAGATAGACACGCACCTCTTCCATTCCGAAGGCGGCTTTCACTTTCTTCGAGACCACAAAGAAATAGGCCGTGAAGTTCACGCCGAACAGCACCATGAAAACGGCCGAGACCACCTGCTGCAGCGGCGTGTAGCTGGCCAGGCTGGTATTTAATACCCCGAAGCCTCCCGTGCCCGCACAGCCGAAACTGATACAAAACGCGTCAAAAACCGGCATACGGCAGATGATCAGGATCACGATCTCCGCGATGGTCAGCATGAAATAAATGGTGTACAGATACCGGGCCGTGGTCCGCAGCTTGGGGACCAGTTTTCCGACCGAGGGGCCGGGGCTCTCGGCGCGCATCAGGTTCATAAACTGCCCGCC
>CAYLPO010000190.1:0-4071 GCA_964385575.1 uncultured Lachnospiraceae bacterium
ACGCGGTTCATTGAGAACACTACAGAAGTTGTACGAGAAGGTGGCCAATCAACGCCAGCATCGGGTCCAGCAGGATCACGGTCTTCTCCTCGATGCCGTGCGGCACCTTAAAGAAGTAATTCACAGGCTTGTTCCCGTTTTCCTCGTCACGATACATCCCAATATGACCGATCTTCGCATTCGGAATGACCTGCGTCACACCGCCGAGCATCCCCATGCCGGCGCGCAGGATCGGCACGAACGCATAGCGGTTCTCATCCAGCTGGCCGGTCTGCATCGTCGTCATCGGCGTTTCGATCTCAACCGGGACGAGCTCCGCATCCTGCATGGCCTGATAGCACTCGAACGCTGCCAGCTCCTCGACGACCTCGCGGAACTCCTTGGTTCCGGTCTTCTTATCCCGCAGAATGCGCAGCTTGTGCGTGATCAGCGGATGGTCCATCTCAAACACGTTCGGAAGATCTCTCGCATCTCCGGCAGTAAAAGGCATCTCCACTTCGTCTCCTCCTTCCGCACTGTCACCGTCATCGTCGCTCCCGCCTTCCGCATCCTCGTCTTCCGGCGTCCCGATCTCCTGAATGATGGGCTCCCGCTCTTCCGGCAGGAACAGGTTCAGGACCACGCCCACGATGGCCGCGAGGCTCATGCCCGAGAAAGTCAGCGAGACATCGCCCGTGCCGAAAGACAGGGCCGCACCGCCCAGGCCCAGCACGAGCATGGTCGAGGCAACGATGATGTTCTTGTTCTTATTGAAATCGGTCCGGTTCTGGATCAGAACCTTCAGGCCGTTGACCGCGATAAAGCCGTACAGCAGCAGCGACACACCGCCCAGGACCGGGTTCGGAATGGTCTGTACCAACGCGGTGAACTTCCCGTGGAAGCCCAGAATGATCGCGAAGACGCCCGCCGTACCGGTGACCCAGACCGAAGCCACGCGGGTCATTCCGACCACCGAAGTATTCTCGCCGTAAGTCGTGTTCGCGGGACCGCCAAGGAGGCCTGCCACGAAGGTCGCGAGGCCGTCGCCCAAGAGCGTCCGGTCCAGACCCGGCTTATGCAGCAGATCCTTGCCGATGATCGCGCCGAGCGCTGTGTGGTCGCCGATGTGCTCCGCCATGGTCACGACCGCGATCGGGGCAATGGAAAGCGCCACCGCCAGATTCGGCGTATACGTCACGAAGGGGAACTGGAACTGCGGCAGGCTGAAGAAGGTGGCCTCGACCACGGGCGTAAAGTCCACGAGCCCGAGGAGCACCGCCACGATGTAGCCGCCGATAATACCGATCAGGAAAGGAATGATCTTCAAAAATCCCTTCGCCAGGACCATAACCAGCGCAGTGATCACGAACGTCGCCAGCGCCACAATGACGCCCTTCCAATCGATCTCCGTGCCTGCGGAGATACCGATCTGCCCGACCGCCGAGGACGCCAGTCCCAGACCGATGATCATGATCATGGGGCCGATCACGACCGGCGGCAGCACGCGGTCGATCCAGCGCTTGCCGACCAGCTTCACGACCAGCGCCACGATGACATAGATGAGGCCGACCACCATGATGCCGGTAAACGCGCCTCCCTTTCCGCCGCGGGTGTAGGCTCCCGCGATCGGGGCAATGAAGGCGAACGAACTCCCCAGAAATACCGGTGATCCCGCTTTCGTACACAGGATGTAGATCAGGGTACCGATACCCGCGCAGACCAGCGTGACCGGGATGGTCAGAACCGTCTCGCCCGCCTGGGCATTGACCAGGATCGGCACCAGAATGGTCGCGCCGAACATCGCGAACACATGCTGAATGGCCAGAACGATCCACTGTGCTGCCGGCGGCTTATCATGAAGATCGTACTTTAACGCCGCGCTCGCTGTCGTTTCTTTTTCGCTCATTTCCTCTCCCTTCTTGCTCCGCCGGACCGCGCTTACAGAAAAAGAGGGAATATCAGCCCTCCGGCCAATACTCCCTCCCGGATATATTTTCCAACTATGCGTGTCATACGGATATCCTTTGTGTGAAACGGTTCGTATACATTTCGTATAAAAAGATACAACATTTTGTTTTCGCGTTCAATACGAACCGCCATATTTTGTGAAAGATTTTTTCAAGGGGTTCATAAAAAGGAAGCTGTGCAGATTATGGGAATGATATTACAATAAGATTATCTGAAATTATTTTTAAAGGAGGAGCTGCCATGACATCGACCGAGATCATTATGAAGGCCATCCGCTACGAGGATACGCCGCGCCGGCCTGTCTCATTGCTCGACGGCTATAACTTTTTCATGAAGCAAAACGGCATGGAGCTGCCCGCACTGTGGGGCATGCCCGCCGAGGAGGCTGCGGACTTCATCATTGCCCAGTATGACAAGGTCGGATCCGACATGGTCTACATCAGCGCCATGGTGCACATCGCGGTCTACGAGTCGCTGAAGGCGGCGGTCGGCGGGAAAGAGCCGCCGTTCCCCGCTGCCGGGGACGCCGCGGAATGGACCGGCGAGAAGATCTGGAAGCTGGCGGAGGGCCACCCCATGCTGCAGATGCTGAAGGATCTGCTGGGGGCGCTGAACCGGAAGCTGGCGGGCGAGAAGCCCATCATGGCGTTCTCGGTCGGCCCGTTCACGCTGATGACCATGCTGATGGGCATGGACAATGCCATGTGGGCCATCGTTGACGAGGAGCAGGACCAGGACGCCCTGCATCATCTTCTGGATGTGTGTGCGGATCTGACGGTCTGCGAGCTGAAGTACGAACTCGAGTGCGGCGCGACCGGCATCTCGTCGGCGGATCCGTCCGCGGCCGTGAACCTGATCAGCGAAGAGAACTTTGAAAAGTACGCTCTCCCGCCCATCCAGAAGGTCTTCCGCACGTTCGCGGGCATGGACATCCCGATCATGCTGCACATCTGCGGCTCAAGCTCGCCGCGCGTGGCGCCGCTGGTGGGGTCCGGGATCAATATCTACTCGATGGACGACGTCGACATCGCGTTCGCGCAGGAGCAGGCGAAAGGCGATTTTGCGATCTTCGGCAATCTGAACACCGTGGACGTAATGCTGCGGATGAGCGCGGACGAGGTCTCTTCGGTCGCGAAGGAACGGCTGGCGCAGGCCCCCACGGGGCTGATTCTGGCGCCGGGCTGCGATCTGGCACCGGATACCCCACTCGCGAATGTGCTGGCGATGCGGGATGCGGCGCTCGGATAAAGCTGCCTCGTGAGCGATAAGCGGCTGCGTATATGTGACAAAAAGAACCGTCCCTACTGTCACCGTGACAACAGGGACGGTTCTTCTTTTCACCTTTTTCGCCGGAACCAACGATTCCGCAGCGCTTACTTCATCTTCTTCAGTCTGCTCACATCGACCCGCGCGATCACCGCATCCATGATCTGATCCGGATCTGCGCCCTTCTCATCCAGCCACTCAGCCTTCACCATCTGCGTATCCTGAACGCCCCAGAACGTGTGTGCCAGCTCGCGGATGTAGCCGTAGCCGTACGTCTCCGTGCTGATGTAGTTGCTCGAAGTCGTCACATAGAAGATCTTCTTCGCCTTGCAAAGGCCGTGGATCTGTCCGTCCTCACCGTGTTCGAACGCGATATTCCAGACGTTCACGCTCTCCAGATACATCTTCAGAATGGCCGGGAAAGACAGATCCCAGTTCGGCGCTGCGAAGATGATCACATCCGCCTCCGCGAACTGTCTGGCGTTATCAAACATATCATCCCACAGTTCACCGGCATCCAGCAGAATTTCACGGTCGACCAGCGGCAGACCGTACAGCGGATTTACACGGTCCTTTTCCAGGAAGACTTCCGTGGTGTTCCCGCCGATCTTTGCTGCCAGCTTCCGGGCGAGCTTGATGGTTCTGGATTTCTTTCGTACGCATGCATTAATCAATAAAACTTCCATAGATTGGACCTCCTCCCTTTCCCGGGAAAACGCTTCCCTTTGTATTAAATTATAAACAATTCACAGCCCTTGTCCACAAGAAAGTGCTAATTCCGATCACGAACCGCAGGAGCAGCGCCTGCCTCGACATTGCCCTCGCAGAAAACTATAATAGATATATCAAAATCCGAAG
>CAYLPO010000191.1:0-4071 GCA_964385575.1 uncultured Lachnospiraceae bacterium
AAGACATGGCGGGCATGAACGTCCGGCCGGCCACCACGCATCCGAAGGCCACGGAGGAGATCCCGGGCATGATCGAGATGATCAGCACGCTGATCGAGAAAGGCCACGCGTATGTCGCGAAGGACGGCACCGTGTATTTCCGCACCCGCAGCTTCAAGCCGTACGGATAGCTGTCACATAAGGATCTGGATAACATGCAAAGCGGAGTCCGTGCGCTTCAGGTCTCCGGTGAGGATCAGAAGGAAGATCCGCTGGATTTCGTTCTCTGGAAGCCGAAGAAGGACGGAGAGCCCTACTGGGATGCGCCCTGGTGTCAGGGCCGCCCGGGCTGGCATATCGAGTGCTCGGTTATGGCCAAGCGCTATCTGGGCGATGAGATCGACATCCACGCCGGCGGTGAGGACCTGATCTTCCCGCATCACGAGAATGAGATCGCGCAGTCCGAGGCCGCGAATGATACGACCTTCTCGAAGTACTGGATGCATAACGCTTTCCTGAACATAAATAATGAGAAGATGAGTAAGTCAAAGGGGAACTTCTTCACGGTCCGCGACATCAGTGAGAAGTATGACCTTCAGGTGCTCCGCTTCTTTATGCTGAGCGCACATTACCGCAGCCCGCTGAACTTCAGTGCAGACCTGATGGCGGCCGCGAAGAACAGTCTGGAACGGATCCTGACTGCGGCACAGAACCTGGACGATGTGTCGAAGAACGGTGCGGACGGAGAGATGACCGCGCAGGAACAGGAACTTCTGGCCGGGACGGACGAGTTCGTAAAGAAGTTCGAGGATGCCATGGATGATGACATGAACACGGCAGATGCCATCGCAGCCGTGTTTGAGCTGGTCCGGTATGCGAATACGAACGTAACTGCTGCGTCGACGAAGGCCTTTGCCACTGCGGTTCGCGAAGTGTTTACGAAGTTGACGGATGTCCTGGGTATCGTCACGGAGAAGAAGGAAGAGGATCTCGACGCGGAGATCGAAGCTTTGATCGCAGAACGCCAGGAAGCCCGTAAGAATAAGAATTACGCTAGAGCGGATGAGATCCGCGACCAGCTCGCGGTGCAGGGCATCATTCTGGAAGATACCAAAGAGGGCGTGAAGTGGAAGAGATCATAAGCGGCGGACTTGTCCCGCAGGAAGTACCGGCAGCCGGAAACGCGAACGATTTGGCGCAGGACGGTGCGGCTGTCCTCGCGAACTATTCGCCTCTGGCTCTGGCATTTCTCGGAGATGCGGTGTATGAGCTGGAGATCCGGGAACACATCGTTCGGCAGGGGAATGCCTCCCCGAAGACATTAAATGATCGTTCCAGCTATTTTGCTATGGCGCGCACGCAGTCATTGATCTCGGATGTGCTGGCGGCGGATCTTTCGGAAGAGGAGGCAGATATCTTCCGGCGCGGCCGGAACGCGAACCCGAATACGCTTCCGAAGCATGCCTCGCCGGCAGATTATCATAAGGCGACGGGCTTGGAGGCACTGATTGGTTATCTGCATCTTTGCGGCAGAAATGAACGTGTGAAAGAACTGGTGCGACGGGCCTGGGAGATCCTTGAATCGCCGGATACCCCGGCTGTTCCTGCTTCACCCGTCAGAAATGAGATACCGGAAAACACGGAGGACGTACATGGCAGCTGAGAAGATCCAGCTTGAGGGAAGACATGCGGTACTGGAGGCGCTGCGCGCCGGGCATGCCGTTCATGAAGTGTTTCTTCTGAAAGGCATGGAGAAAAAGTACGCGGAAGAGTTCGAGGGGCTTTGTTCCTCTGAGGGTATCCCCATCTATTATTCTGATAAGACCGCCATGGACCGCCGCTCGGAAAGCGGCAGGCACCAGGGGGTCATTGCGACGGCTGACGCCTGGGAATATGCACAGCTGGAGGACATATTGGTCAATGCAGCGAACCGCGGCGAACCTCCGTTTCTGATCCTGCTGGACGGGATCATGGATCCGCATAACCTGGGGGCGGTTATCCGTACCGCGAATATGGCCGGTGCGCACGGCGTCGTGATCACGAAGGACCGCGCAGCTGCCCTCACGCCTGCCGTAGCGAAGGCCAGCGCCGGAGCCATCTATTATACGCCGGTCGCGCGTGTCACAAATATGTCCCGCACCGTAGAACAGCTGAAGAAAGAAGGTGTCTGGGTCGCAGCGGCGGATATGGACGGCGGGAGCGTGTTTGATGCGGATCTGTCCGGTTCCATCGCGCTGGTGATCGGGAACGAAGGCAAGGGCGTCGCACGTCTCGTAAAGGAAAAGTGCGACTTTACGGTCAGCATTCCGACAGCCGGAGATATCGACTCGCTGAACGCTTCGGTGGCCTGCGGTATCCTGGCATTTGAGGTCGTGCGTGCTCGATTAAAAAAACATTGACGTTTTCGGCAAATTCGTTTGACAAGGATACCCTGTTAGAGTATATTAGTCACGTTGACCCCGCAGGGGTTGATAAGCTGACGTGGCACAGTTGGTAGCGCACCTCATTGGTAATGAGGAGGTCGGCAGTTCGAATCTGCTCGTCAGCTTTTGTAAGAACGAAAGCCCCTCGAAAGATCGAGGGGCTTTTTCATGTCTATTATTCTGCTTATGGTCAGTTCATGGCATAGGTGACTGTCACATTCGCGCGGATCTCTGTTTCGCCGGGTTGGATGGAAGGACCGGCATCCATCGAAGCATTGGCCCCGTATGCGGCGGCTTCTTCAGCGGCCACGTAACGCGCGGAAGAATCCTGCCACCCCTCCGTAATCGTAATGACGCCGCCGAGCGATCTTCCGGCAGCCTGCGCCAGCGCCTCCGCTTTTCCGCGTGAGGCCTCGACAGCCTGACTCAGGGCCTCATGATATGCCTCGTCATAACCGCTGCAGAGCAGCTGTACGCTGTCTACATTATTGATCCCGGCAGCCACGCACGCGGCGAGGAGTTCTCCGAGTTCGTCAATGTCCTGATCCTGAACAGACATGGAAGTATTCACGTTATAGCCGATGATCCGTTGGTCACCGTTCGCTGAATAATCATATTGCGGGTAGATGCTGTAATTGACTGTCCGGATGCTCCGCTCCTCGATCCCGCGTCCGGTCAATGTTTCGATCACCGCGTTTACGGCTTCGGTGTTCTGGTTCTGCGCTTCCTCTGCGGTCCTGGCCTGCGTCGAGACGCCGAATGTGACAGTCGCTTTGTCCGGGACCAGACTCACGGAAGCGGAAGCGGATACCGTGATCTCCGGAGTGCGGTCATTGCCGGCGCCGCCCGATGCGGCATCCGATGACGCAGCATTGGCTGCCGCAGGGCCGCATCCCGCGAGCCCTGTAAGCAGAGCGCAGAAGAGTGCCAATACAGGCACGACTGCTGTGAGGGGTTTTCTGTTTCTCATTTTAGCCTCCTTACCTTTTCGATCATGATCAATATCCTATAAAACGATGCAGATGGATATTTGTGTTAAGAGAGATTCCTTCTGATCCATGCGTCCGCTTCCTCGTCAAGCGGATACCAGGACAGCGTTCCGCCGCTGAACATCCATCCGTAAGACGGGTGCAGGTCCAGATAGAAGCGGAGACCGGCGGCTGTTTCAATACAGAATACGCGCAGATCGTCCGCAAAAGCCGTGTGCGCTTCCGGCTGGGCTTCCTCAGAGATGTCGTCGAAAGTCATCGCCTGAAAATCATCATTGCCGAAGCAGGGCAATGACTCGCTTAGCCGGTAAAACTCCGAGATCTCCTCCGGATCCGTGATGCGCGCCCCGAGTATGTTGTCGTGATGCCAGTCAACTTCATAGATTGCCGAGATATCATCAGGCTTTTCGACGCCGTAGAACCGATATAACGTATCAAGCTCCGTACAGCTGTTGCTGTCGGTCTGCAGGACGCTGCAGAAGAGTGCGGCGTACCAGTGATCCTGATCATGGATCAGATACACACCTCTGCAGGGCGCATTCGAATAGGTCAAAAGCTCGATCCCGGTCTCGGCGACCGCCTCCTGATATCCCGCCCCTTCCGGCTGAAGCCAGGAGATGTGCTCCCCGGCCAGGTCCTCTGTGATGGCTGCCGGCAAACCATACCGCTCCAGCACTTCC
>CAYLPO010000192.1:0-4059 GCA_964385575.1 uncultured Lachnospiraceae bacterium
GGATCTGGTTCGTCTGCGTCATGGTACCGACCGACAGCATCAGCAGGAAGCCGGCAGGGATGGTCAGAAACCAGAAGTCGCGCGTCGTCAGCGTGTGATTCAGCTTCCAGACCGTGGTCTTCCTGTTCTCGATCTCTTCCAGCATCATGGCCTGTGCCATCTCGGGGGTCATGTTCTCGTCGTTATCACGGTAGCCGCCGGCCTGTTCGGGATAGTCCGGAACGAAAACGGTACCGATGATGAATCCGATCAGGATGACCAGGAAGAACGGGGCGAACGCCTGCGGGATGTGGGGTGCTCCGCCCGCGAACGCCGCAGCCGCGAACGCGCCAATCACGCCGTTGCCCAGGGGGAACGCCAGCGTCGCGATACCCATAACCGTTCCCTTCTTCGTCGGGAACCACTGGCCGACCAGGATCGACAGAGCGAACGTGCCGTAGAACACGGACAGGACCGTGCCGACCGCATAGACCGCTCTCCACAGCATCTGGATCGTGCCGGGAATGTAACCCGGGATGAACATGATACCCAGCAGGCAGACCATGGACAAGACGCCCATCAGGCAGCCGAAGCGCTTCACGCTCTTCATCTTGCCGATCTGTGTGCTGGCGAACAGCTGGATGATGATGCCGACGACGGACGCCACCGTGTAGATCGTCGACAGCACCTGCTGGCCTCCGTACAGATCCGACAGGATGTTCAGCGGGTAGTTGCCGATGACCATGTAGGACAGGAACGCCGTGGCGATCCAGATGATCAGGACCCATCCGCGTACGCCGTATCCGACTCTTTTGCGTTGCATATAATCCTCCTTTCACCTTCTAAAAAGAGTTGCGCGATCTGTAAACTTCCGTTTTCCCGATCTGTTGATACTGCTTTCTAAGATGTCATGGAGGAAAACAAATCGCTTTCGTTTGCTATTCCTGAAAACTTACCTTAAAGCTGCGTTCCCGGAGTCCGATCCGGGTGTTATTCCTGAATGAACGCGATGGACTCGTCCGACGCGCCGATCTTCAGAGCCGCGATGTAACCGGTTCTGGTGCACTGGTCCACTTTGCCGGGGCGAATGGCGTCGCCGATGGCATAGACCTGAGCTCCCACGGCATCCGCAGCTTCCTTCAATGCCGAGTAATCCACGCTCTTCATGCCCAGCGCGTACAGCACGGTGTCGGCTTCCAGCTCCTGCACGCCGTCCGCGTTCTCGACCTTCACGCTGTGCTCCGCGATTTCCAGGCAGCGGGTCTTCGGCATCATGCCGACGCCGCACTTCTCCATCTCCCAGATCAGGGCCTCGCGGTACATACCGAAGGACTCGTTCGCGATGCGGTCGAGCATCTCGACGACCGTCACCTCATGACCGGTCTTCTGCAGGAACAGGCCGGTCTCACTGCCGACCAGGCCGCCGCCGATCATGACGATCTTCTTACCGGGCTCGCAGGTGCCGGCATAGACCTCCATGGCCTGATGCGCATGCTCGATACCGGGGATCGGAGGCTTCGCCGGAAGCGAACCGGTGGCCAGAAGCACGGCGTCCGGAGCCATCTCGCGGATGAATTCCGGCGTCACTTCCGTGTTCAAGCGCACCTCGACGTCCGTCGTGGTCTCCAGCTCGTGGATCAGCAGGTTCTTGAAGTTGCGCAGGTCGGGCTTGTCAATGTCCACGTCCGTGAAGTACAGCAGGCCGCCGAGCTTGTCCGACTTCTCCGCCAGAACGACTTTGTGGCCGCGCTGGGAAGCCGTGATGGCCGCCTGAATACCGGCCGCGCCGCCGCCGACGATCAGAACCTTCTGCGGGCCTTTCTCCGCGGGCGGAAGCTCGTCCGGGTTGAACGGCAGGTGTGCCGTGGGGTTGATGGTGCAGGAACCCACGTAGCGCGCCAGCTCCTCGCTGGTGAACGGCAGGTCGTCATAGCCTTCCTCCGGGCTGCCCGGGAAGCACTTGTAGCAGCGCAGGCAGCGGCGGATCAGGTCTTCCTTGCCGTCCATGCACTTCTGCGCGAAGCACGGATCCGCGAGCATCTGACGTCCGAAGATCGCGAAGTCGATCTTTCCGTCCGCGATGGCCTGGTCGACCATCTCCGGAGAGTTGATGCCGCCGACCGCGCCGACCGGCAGGGACGTATACTGCTTGATGATGGCAGCCGCCCAGATGTTCAGACCGTGGTCATGGTACATGCTGGACTCGGTGCCGGACTTGACGGATTCCTCATAGATGCCGCAAGTGACATGCACGGAAGTGATGTACTGCTCGACCATCTGGATAAACTGTCCGGTCTCCTCCGGCGTAATGCCGCCCGGCTGATAATCCGTACCGTCGATACGCAGCTCGATCAGGAAATCGGGGCCGACCGCCTCGCGGATGGCCTTGATGATCTGGATGGGGAACTTCGCGCGGTTCTCCAGAGATCCGCCGTACTCATCCGTCCGCTGGTTGATCAGCGGGGAAAGGAACTGCGTGAAGATAAAGCCGTGACCGCCGTGGATCAGCACGCCGTCAAAGCCGCACTTCTGCATGTAGGTCGCCGCTACCGCGAAATCGTTTGCAATGCGGTCCATGTCGTCCTTCGTCATGGGGCGGGCGGTGAAGCCTGCGTAGTTCGTGGACGCGCAGGGGCCGAGGACCTCCTGATCCGGTGAGAACGGCACTTTCTCACGACCGCAGTGCACCAGCTCCGCCAGGGCAATGCAGTCATGCGCCTTAATGCGGTCCGCGTAGGTCTTCACGGCATTGAACGTGTCCATGTCCTCTTCCGGCTTCGCGAAGTCGAACTTGCGGAAGCCCGGGATGCGGTCGCAGTCGTGGAAGTTCACGTCGGTCTCGCCGAGAATCACGCAGGCGTTTCCGCCGCGGGCGGGGCCTTCCAGCTTCCGGTAGGCGATCTCCGCCGCCATGGGATCCTGCGCGATCAGGCTGAACGCCATGGGAGCGCTTACGATACGGTTCTTATAGGTTCTGTTCCCGACTTTCATCGGGCTGAGCAGATGTTCAAATTTCATGTTGGTTCTCCTCCTCAGATCGCCGGGAACTTCTTATCCTTGTACATCTGATACTTCTCCTTCACGGATTCCTGCTTCTGCATGTACTCGATGCGCGCATGCAGGATCTCCTGCAGGTGGTACGCGCGCGCCTCATTGATGTTGCGGTCGCAGTCGCGTCCGGTCTCCGGATCAATGATGAAGTGCGGTTTCTTGTTCTCGTCGATGACCAGGTCTCCGCCGCAGCCGCAGACCGCGCACTCGAACGGATACTGTCTGCCGTCCCAGTGGACTTCGCCCGGGAAGATCAGGGAAGAATGACAGTTCGGGCACACACCTGCGTCCGGGTCGCCCAGCCAGGTGCGCTCGCCCACAGGGGTCATGACCGCCTGCGCCACGTGCTGGCCGATCTCACGCGCCTTCGCGATCTGGTCGTCGTGCAGCAGGACGTTTCCGGGGCGGCCGTTTCCGACAGCCATCATCTGGTCTACGACCTGGATGGACTGCGTGAACATGCTGGCGCCGAGCACCTCGAGCGCCATGGTCTGCCAGTCGTGGCGGGAGCCGCCGACCGCGATCAGGCCCGCTACCAGGTTCGGGTCTTTCGCCAGATGCCCGATCTCCAGGCGGAACGAGACCTCGTATGCCAGCGCACGGTGTGCATACTTCAGATACAGAGCGCTGGGTGCCAGGTCATAGGTCGGAACGCCGATGACCAGACCGTCGCTGGTCTGGATGGCATTGATGATCTTATCCATGTCATCCTTATCCTTCAGCACGCAGCCCTTGTACTCGGGCAGGATGCCTCTGGCCACATCACCCATCTGCATGGTGCAGCTCTCGCAGCCTGTGCAGGGCTGAATGTCATAATCGAACAGATTGATCAGTCTGCAGTCCATGCCCGCCTCTTCGCAGGCCATCAGTGCTTCTTTGACCAGGATCTCGCTGTTTCCGTTATGTCTTCCTGCCACGAGACCGATGATCTTCTTTTTTTCCATATAGAGACCTCCTTTTCTATCGAAGAATCATGTTCGTTTTTTCATTTTCGTGCTACACCCGCACGGTTATTTTGAGTTTATAGTT
>CAYLPO010000193.1:0-2108 GCA_964385575.1 uncultured Lachnospiraceae bacterium
GCAAAGCGCGGACACCGTGTAACCAGTTTCGTGCGGCACAGCGTCCGGGCGGAGATCCCGGAAGACCGCGCGCCCGGCGAGATCGACATGTGGCACGGTGTTTACATCCGCGAGGTGCCCTGTGTGAAGGGGCGCGGCCTGGAGGCTATGACTGCCTCGGTGACCGCGGCGGTACAGGCGGCGTTCGGGGACTTCGACATCGTGCATTTTCACGCGGAGGGCCCCTGTGCCATGATCTGGCTTCCGAAACTGTTCGGGAAGCGCTGCATTGCCACCATTCATGGTCTGGACTGGCAGCGCGCGAAGTGGAAGGGCGGCCTCGGTGAGAAATACATCCGCTTCGGTGAGCGAATGGCCGCGAGGTACGCGGACGAGATCATCGTCCTGTCGCGCGAAAACCAGCGGTATTTTCAGGAGGCCTACGGTCGAAAGACACGCTACATCCCGAACGGGATCACGCGGCCGGAAAGCCGTGAGGCGGAGATGATCCGGGAGCAGTGGGGGCTGGAAAAGGACGGCTACTACCTGTATCTGGGGAGGGTCGTTCCGGAGAAGCGGGCGGAATTGCTGATTCGCGCGTTCCGGAAGGTTTCCACAGACCGGAAGCTGGTGATCGCCGGCGCAGCCTCGGATACCGAGGATTACTATGAGGAGATCCGCAAACTGGCTGCGGAAGATGACCGCGTCATCCTGACAGGTTTCGTCAGCGGGCGGCCGCTGGAAGAACTGTATTCGAATACGTATGCGTTTGTGCTGCCCTCGGATCTGGAGGGCATGCCCATGAGCCTGCTGGAGGCCATGTCTTACGGAAACTGCTGCGTGACCTCGGATATCGCGGAGTGCGCGGATGTGATGAAGGGCCGCGGCCTGACATTCCCGAAGGGGGATGAGGCGGCATTGGCGGAGACGCTCACCCGCCTGGAGGAAGAGCCGGATCTCGCTGCGCGATACCGGGCAGCCGCTGCAGATTACATCTGCGGGCGGTTCGACTGGGAGAAGATTACGGAGAAGACACTGGAGCTTTACAGATTATGAATCGATTTTGCTATCTGATCCTGAATTACGAGACTTACGAGGAAGCGCTTGCCTGCGCGGAATCCGTCCGCGCGACTGCCGGACAGGGGCTGGCAGAGGGCCGGGATCATATCGTCGTCGTGGATAACGGGTCCTCGGAACAAAACCTGAGCCGCCTGAAAGACGGGCTGGCTGCACTGGATTTTCAGGGGACTGTCTCAGAACCGAAGATCCCGGATTACATCACCCTTCTTGAGGCCGGAAAAAACCTGGGTTTTGCCAAGGGCAATAACCTGGGATTGCGTTATGCGCAGCGAAACCTGGATCCGGATTTCATCGTTATGATGAACAGCGACATCGTTCTGACGGAATATGATCTGGAGGAGCGCGTCGCGGTGCTGTATGAGCGTTACGGGTTCGCAGTCTGCGGCGGCGACTGGGCGGATGAGAGCGGGGAGATCCGTTTTAACCCGCAGATGACGAAAGAGATCACTGCGGAAGACGTGGAAGCGCATATCCGAGAGAAAGAGAACGAGCTGAAGCTTGCTAAGGTGGGTGTCGAGCCTTTGATGAAGGCGGCGAAGAAAGCTGCGCTCGGCGAACAGACACCCATGATGCTCGAAAAGCTGCGTTATCGTATTGAGGAAAAACAGTTTGAGGGGCAGGAGCACATCGCAGTCAAGTGTACCCCGGAGAATCACCTGCAGCTGCACGGATGCATGCTGATCTTTTCCCGGAAGTATACGGATCGTTTCGACGGCCTGTATGACCGCACTTTCCTTTACTATGAAGAAGACTTCCTGCGTCTGCGCTGTGAGCGTGCGGGGCTGAAGATGTATTTCTTCCCCGAGTTGAAGGCAGTTCATAAAGAGTCCCGTACCGAGCAGGCCATTTATCGGAATGTGCGCGAGAAGCATATCAAGCGAAATGCCCACATGATCGGGAGCCTGAACCTGCTGCGGGAATACATGACGGACCCGACGGCGGACCCCGCGTTTACGGACGAAACAAATGATGCATGGCGGGCGGCCGGCGGTGCGTTCGGACCGGCGGCTGAAGGCGAAAACAGTGAGACCGGGACGGGTCATGACGAT
>CAYLPO010000193.1:2118-4012 GCA_964385575.1 uncultured Lachnospiraceae bacterium
GCTATGCAGCCTCTTTCCGGAAAAAGGGCTTTCAGAACGAGCGGAAGTACTGCGGGGCGCCCGGATCCGCGAAGGGCTGCACGCAGAAAAAGGTCTCGATCGCGATGACCACGTATAACGGCGAGCACTATGTCGTGGAACAGCTGGATTCGCTGCTGGCGCAGACATTGCCCGCGGATGAGATCATCATCGCGGACGACCGCTCGACGGACGCGACCTGGGAGATCCTGCAGGCCTACGCGGCGGAGCACCCCGAGGCGCCCATCACGCTGCACCTGAACGAGGAAAACCTCGGTTATAAGAAGAATTTCCACCAGGTTTTGAAGGAAGTCACGGGAGAGTACATCTTCCTGTGCGATCAGGATGACAACTGGAATCCGGATAAGCTGGAGCTCTGCGTTCGTCTGATGGACGAGAACCCGGCTGTGCTTGCGCTGAACACCGGTTTCGAATTCATGGATCAGACCGGTGAGTTCATTAAGACGATCCTGCTGAAGCATCGCGCGAACAATAACATTGTCCGCGCGGACATGGAGCCGGATGAGCTCCGCAGATTCGGCACGGAGGCGCTCGTGCTCGCAAACCTGTCACCCGGCTGCACCATGTGCATCCGCCGCGGGCTGATCCAGGAGTTCCTCGCGAGCTACAATTATGCGCTTCCGCATGATTACTTTATCAACCTGCTGGCGTCGCTGAAGAACGGCTGCTATTTCCTGAACACGCCGACCATCCGTTACCGGATTCATGACAAGAACACGATCGGCCTTGTGGTCGTCGAGGAAGACGACAGCCGTCCGTTCTATGACCTGCATGTGCTGGGCGTCTATGAGACCCGCCTGAAGGAAGCGCAGGATCTGATCGAGATCTTTGACGCGGTCTGGAACACCGGCATCGAGCAGAAGTGGTCCGGCCGTTACCGGGATTTTTTGAAAGTGCGCTACGAAACGCTGCGTGACCGCAGCCTGGCGGGATACCTGAAGTTGCTGACGCACCTGCATTTGTATCATAAGATCTTCACGGTGCGGCGCATGGCGGGAGATCTGTACTATGTCCTGCACATGGATCAGATCCTGAAGAGACACTGATTATGGCTGTAAAGATCTACGTCATCACGCATAAGGAGACGCGCCGCGTGACCCCGAGCCCGACCTATCAGCGGCTTTTTGTGGGGGCGGCACTTCACGAACCGCCGGCGCACGGCTATTTGCGTGACGATGCGGGAGGAGACCAGATCTCCGCGAAAAATCCGACATTCTGCGAGCTTACGGGGCTGTACTGGATCTGGAAGCATTCGACGGCACAATACGCCGGACTGATGCATTACCGCCGCTTCCTGTTCGGCGAGGCGTGTCCGGAGCGCAGACATCCGAAACTGCCGGCGGCTCCCTTCCTGCTGGAGGCGCATGAGGTAAAACGGATTCTGAATGATGAGAAGAAGGACATCATCCTGCCGGAGCAGTATCTGCTGAATGAGTATAACGTCTATACACATTATGAGACGTTCCACCACATCGAAGACCTGATGTGCTGCAGGCAGATCATTTCGGAGCATTGCCCGGAATACCTGCCGGCGTTTGATGAAGTCATGGAGTGGAAGAAGATCTTCCATGCAAACATGATGGTGACCCGGAAGGACCGCTTTGACGCATACTGCGCCTGGCTTTTCGACATCCTGTTCGAGGCGGAGCGGCGGATCGATATCTCGGAGTACGATGACTACCAGAAGCGGATCTTCGGCTTTCTGTCGGAGCGCCTGCTGAATGTCTGGGTGAAACATCACGAACTGAAGGTGCAGACCCGGCCGGTCTATGACCCGGCGGAGTTTCTGATCTAGGACCGGAGGAACATGCAGACCAGTATCCGGAAAAATTTTACATACAGCACGTTTTACCAG